>JAPPIB010000046.1 GCA_028820695.1 Acidiferrobacterales bacterium
ATGCGATAATCCGCTACGCAGAGCAACGGAATTACGCTCCAACGAAAACGCCTCAAAAATGACTAGCAGGTGGCAAACCCGGTCGGTTAATGTAAAATGAGGAAGAAATTTTTGGATTCTGGAGTTAAATGATGAGAAAGAATTTTGGAAAACTACTGTTGGCAGCGTTCGCTTCAATTGCGAGCAGTTTTGGAATGCTAGTGGCAACGCCGCTAAGTGCGGACGGCCATGGCAACTATCCGGAACGTCCAATCACGGTGATATGTTGCTACGGTAAAGGCGGCGGGTCTGATCAGGCAGTTGACGCGATCGTAGGCCCAGCGGCCAAGATCATGAATGCCAAGATCAACAAGATCAACATCACCGGCGGTGGCGGTTTGAACTGCCTGCCTGAGTTTCTGCAAGCTCCGGCTGATGGTTACACACTATTGCAGCACATCGACACGCTGACCTCCCGTTATGTCGAGGGTCGAATCGACCTGAATGCCGTAACGGATCTTGAGGGGTTGGTCATCATGAATGTCGCACCTACAATGCTGTTCATCAACGCAGATGACGACCGGTTTCAAACCGACGGTGTTCCGGATTTTGACAAGTTGGTTGAATACGCGAAGCAGGAAGAAGGAAAGCTGACTGTATCAAACATCAACATTCCGATGGAGTTGATCAGCATGGCTGTCGTCGAGAATCATTTTGGGTTCAAAGCACGCCAGGTACTGACCGGCAAGTCGGGTGAGCGTTTTGGTGCGGTGATCGGCGGTCAATTGGACGTCCTGATGGAGCAACCTGGAGACGTATCCAAATATGTGGAAGGCGGAAATCTCAAGCCGATTTTGGCGCTGTGGCCCACTCGCTTCGAGAACTTCCCGGATACCAAGGCAACCGGACAGGACTACGGTCTGGATTGGGAACCGTTGCTTCGGTTCCGTGGTATGTTCACCAAAAAAGGAACACCACCTGAGATCGTTGAGTATCTGGCCAAGGTATTCGCGGAAGCCTATCAGTCTGAAGAACACCAGGATTTTGTCAAGCGCAAGAGTCTGGACATCGTAGATTCATTCAGAAGTCGGGACGACACCACAAAAATACTTGAAGAGTCACTGGGCATCTATGCCGATGCATCCCGCGACCTGGGTCTTCCCGTCCGAGACGGCTTGTAAGGTATAACGAGGCGACCCTCGCTAAAGTAAACAACCGTCGACGGTTGTCGATGAGAATCGAAACTGTCAGCGGTTTCTTTTTTTTCTTGTTTGCAGGGAAACTGACATGGCGAATGCACAGGCAGCTGAGCGCAGCAGGTGGACTTACCTGCTTGAGGCAGGTGGTTGGCTCTTGTTTATTCTCCTCGCTTTCATATACACATTTCAATTTGATGGTCCGCTCCCTGTTTACGACTGGGGGCCTGCCCATTGGCCAAGGGTTATCCTGCTTTGCATGCTTGCGGCATCCCTGAGACTGCTATATCGCGACTGGCGCCAGAGCTCACTTTCTTTGCAATCCACAACCCAGACGGCCGGCGATGATGATTTCGCACGACTTGAGACTTCGGTCAAGATTCGTATGGTGCTGGTTTTCGCGGTGCCTGTTCTATATACCTTCCTGATGCACAAAATGGGGTTCTTGCTGGTCACTCCATTTTTTCTTTTCGGGTACATGTGGCTGATGGGAGTTCGCAGACTGAGGACGCTGATTATCCTGACAACTTGCATTTATTCGGCACTTGTACTTGTTTTCGTTAAGCTGATTTTCACGTACCTGCCTCCAGGTGCCGGTGTTTTCAATACGTTGAACGGAAAGTTTCTTGGAATATTGATGTAATGGAAGATTTTCTGTTTGGAACCCAGCAGCTGTTCACTGATCCGATTGGCATAGTCATATTTGTCGTCGGTTTGATCGGCGGTCTGGTTTTCGGTGCGGTTCCCGGACTGAGTCTGTTGACGCTGGCAGCGGTATTGTTACCGTTCACGGCATACATGTCATCTACGCATGCGATCATGTTGTATGGCGTCATATACGTTTCGGGAGTCTATGGAGGTGCGGTGACGGCGATCCTGTTCAACATCCCGGGATCAGTCGAAAATGCCCCAACTGCCTTTGACGGTTATCCTATGACCCTGCAGGGTGAATCCGGCAAGGCGATTGGGTACGCGGTTACCTGCTCAGCCGTGGGCGGCACTCTGGCAGCAGTTGCGATGATGGCGTTTACCGGGCCTGTAGCCGATTTTGCGATCAGGAATTTCGGACCGGTGGAGATTTTTGCGTTGGTATTTTTTGGTTTGGCGGTTGTTGCTGGAATCGGTACCAATTCAATCGCCAAGGGCTGGCTGTCATTGCTGATCGGTCTGTTGATCGGTTCAATCGGAAGTGACCCGGTCGGCGGCATTCCTCGATTCAATTTTGGAACACTGTATTTGCATGGCGGGGTCCATTTCATACCGTTGATTCTTGGTTTTTTCGCGGTTGCCGAGGTTTTTGTCCAAGGACTTAAGTTAGCCCGCGGCGAGTACTCATCGCCCTTAGTGTCGGTCTCCTATCCGACATTCTATGAATTCTGGAAAATGAAATTCGTTGTGGTAAGATCGGCATTCATCGGATTTTTCTGCGGTGTTCTGCCTGGAATTGGCGCAACGCTCGCGGCATTCATGTCATATAACGAAGCCGTTCGCTGGTCGAAAAATCCAGAAAAGTTCGGCAAGGGCAATCCAGTCGGGGTTGTCGCTCCCGAGACCGCAAACAATGCTGCAACTGGCGCTGCGATGATTCCATTGCTCGCACTGGGACTGCCGGGTGGCGCACTCACCGCGATGATGATTGGTGTATTCAATCTTCACGATATGGATGTCGGGCCCCTGATCATGATCGAAGCGCGGGACCTTGTATGGGTATTGTTTGCCTCAATGTTCTGGGCGAGTCTGGCAATTCTGCTGGTCGGCGTTGTTGAGGCGAAGGGAATTGTGAATCTTCTGAGAATTCCATTTCCGATTCTTGCACCGGCGATTCTGGTATTTGCCACGATCGGTGCATTTGCATTGCGTGGCAATATACTCGATGTCTATACCATGTTTGTCGCCGGAATCGCAGGTTTTCTGATGCGCCGCGGTGACTACTCGATTCCGGCATTGGTGATGGGCGTCATACTTGGGCAGATCGGCGAGGATACGTTTTCCCGATCGATGGTGCTGTTGGACTACAACGTGTTCGCATTGTTCACCAAGCCGATCAGTGGGATTCTGGTAGCCGCTGGTATTATCACCATTGTGATGAACATAGTCCGTCATCGGGAACTGTTTGGCAAATACTATGCTGAATTCAAAGACGAGAACGCCTGATCGTGCAAGTCATGGACAGACGATGCAGGTCAACTATCAACAATCTATTGAGGTAATGGTGTGAGTTATTCTGAACTGCGGGTAAATGGCGATCGGCTTTGGGACTCGCTGATGCGCATGGCACAGATTGGTGCCACACAAAAAGGTGGGGTTTGCCGTCTGGCTCTGACTGATCTGGACCTGGAAAGCAGGGATCTTCTTTCTGAGTGGTGCTTTTCAGAAGGTTGTGATCGAAAAGTCGATCCGATGGGGAATCTATTCTTCCGCAGACCTGGAACATCTTCAGATCAACGAGCCGTTGGGTCGGGCAGTCATCTTGACACCCAGCCGACAGGGGGCAAGTTTGACGGGGCGTACGGAGTCATGGCTGCGCTTGAGGTGATCCGGACCATGAATGATTCTGATGTCAGTACGGAACTGCCAGTTGAGCTGGTGGTATGGACCAATGAGGAAGGCTCCCGATTCCCACCGGCAATGATCGGCTCAGCAGTCTACGCAGGTGCGTTCGATCTTGAATATGGCCACAGTCGATCAGACTTGGATGGTCGCACGATGGGCGAGGAACTCAAACGGATCGGATACCTCGGTGATTCGCTGCCGAGTGATCATCAGTTTTCGGCGTTCTTCGAGGCCCATATCGAGCAGGGACCGATTCTGGAAGAGATGAATCTGCCGGTTGGAGTAGTTACCGGCGTTCAGGGTTCCCACTGGTACGACGTGACAATAGTCGGCGAGGAAACGCACGCAGGTCCTACACCAATGAATCGACGCAGGGACGCACTTCGGGGAGCATCGGAACTGCTTCCGAAAATCTACCGGATCGCGACGGATTCGGGATTTGATGCGAGGATCACTTTGGGAGAGTTTCGAATCTACCCGGGTTCCCGAAATACTGTCCCGTCCCGAGTCGAATTTACAATTGACTTTCGTCATCCAATACTGACGGAGTTCGACCGACTTGACCAACAGATCAAGGACACGGTCAATCAATTTGGGGAGCAGTCGAATTTGGATGTTGAAATCGATCACATCTGGCGATCCCCACCCATCGCATTTGATTCGAATTGCATTGATGTCGTTCGCAACAGTGCGAAAAATTGTGGTTATGGATTCAATGAAATGGTCAGTGGTGCCGGACACGATTCGGTCAATATCTCGGGTGTGGCGCCTACATCCATGATTTTTGTTCCATGTGATGGCGGTGTCAGTCACAATGAGGAAGAGAATATCTCGAAGGAGCAAGCTGAAGTCGGTGCAAACGTCTTGCTTCACAGCGTCCTTGCCCGCGCTGGCATTTCTGGATGAGCGATCGGGTCGACGTCCTCGGTATCGGCAACGCGATTGTAGACATACTTTGTCCTGCACAGGACTCTGACTTACAGGAATTGGGTCTTGACAAGGGTATGATGACCCTTGTCGACGGCGAAACTGTCGGGCAACTGAAACAGGCAGTTGCAGTCGACTCCATGCAATCTGGCGGTTCTGTCGCCAACTCGGTTGCGCAACTGTCAGCGCTTGGCGGACGCGGTCAATTCATCGGTAAGGTTGCGGACGATCATGTTGGCGATAAATTCCGCCAGGAGATGATCGATCTGTCGATCAGGTTTGAAACATCACCGATGGAGTCGCAGATATCGACCGGGTGTTGTTATATTTTTGTTACGCCCGACGCACAAAGAACGATGTGCACCCATCTCGGCGCCAGCGGGTTGCTGACAACCGACGACCTGGATCCCGCGGCAGTATCACTGGCATCGGTTGTCCTGATAGAAGGCTATTTGTGGGATTTACCGGATTCGGTCGAACTGATTCATGAGACTGTTCGGGTCGCCAAACATTCCCAGACTCTGGTCGCATTATCACTTTCCGATCCGTTACTCGTGAACCGCCATCGCGATCGCTTGCAGGATTTCATACACAACCATGTCGACATTGTTTTTGCGAATGAGCTTGAATGGAAGAATCTGTGCGAATCGGAACGTGAGGAATTGGGGCGAACCACAAACCGAATTGCCGAGCACACAGTCATTACTCGAGGCGAGCAGGGATCCGTAGTTACGTTGAAGGGTACCACCTGCACTCGCCCGGCTGATCCGGTATCGGAAGTTGTAGATACAACAGGGGCCGGAGACGCATACGCGGCAGGCTATCTGTATGGCCTTACCCGCAATTGGTCAGTAGAGCGCTGCATGGAGTTGGCATCGAAAACCGCTGCGCAAACGATTGCTCACATGGGCGCCCGCCTGGGAAGTTCGATCTGATGTCTCGTCCCTGTCCGGTATCTTCAGGTCAACACACTGCGTGTGCTATATGAGACCCATCATGGTATCTGCGTCGCTGACCTCGAATTTTCCCGGACCCTCCCGATTCAGGGCGGTGACCACTCCGTCTTCGACGATCATCGCATAACGGTCTGAACGCATCCCCAATCCTCTATCGGTGAGGTCAAGTTCAATTCCAACTGCCGCCGTAAACTTTGCGCTTCCGTCTGCAAGCATAAGTATGTTTTCGGCATTCGAAACTTCACCCCAAGCACCCATGACAAAGACGTCATTGACTGCAAGACAGGCGATGGTGTCTACACCTTTCGCCTTGATGGCGTCAGCATTGACAACGTAGCCGGGAAGGTGGGCTTTGGAGCAGGTGGGTGTATAAGCCCCGGGTACTGCAAACAAAAGGACTTTCTTACCGTCAAAAATATCTGATGTGCGAATCTCAGCAGGACCGTCATCAGTCATATGGTACAAGGTAACGTCCGGAATTCTATCGCCAACAGCAATCGTCATGGTTATATCCTCCATAAAGCTTCAGTAACTCAGGTCAGCCATCGTTCGGATGGCACTATATATTCACGGTTATTTTATCAATGACCGCTGATTCGACACTGAAGAATGCAAACTGGGGAAACTGTCCAATCGAATCTCAAAAACTTTGATGTCCATTCCCACTGCGTACGAACAGGGTTCGAAGCGCTCGACAACAGCTCAACCCGACTTAGAAAATACGGACCTCCCAGAGGGATCAATCGTACAATAGGACCATGGCTCAGGAGTCCTTGATACAAATGGTTTGTCGCTGCCGGGTGTTGTTCGGATCCAACGAGTAGTTACGCCGCATGAATGAACCGAAACTACCCAAAACCGCTGAGCTTGACGAGCTTGTCAGTCAGTATTCGGATATAGAGTTCGTTGACGCTATATTTGCAGATCTTCATGGTTACATTCGCGGCAAGAGATTTCCAATTGACGAAGCTGGCAAGATTTACACGTCCGGTATTCAGATACCGGACAGTTCCTTCTTTCTCGATCCGCAAGGAGATTCGGGTGACCCTTGCGGGCGCGGTTTTTCTGATGGCGACCCTGACAGCACGCTGAGGCCAGTTCCGGGAACTGCTTGTTATGTCCCCTGGGGTACGGGGAAAGGTGCACAGGTCCTGGTTGAGTTGTACAACGAGGATGGGTCATCAAACTATTCGGACCCAAGACAACTGGCGGCCCGGGCTGTGGATAATTTTCGAAACCTGGGATACCGTCTGCATATCGCATTTGAGCTTGAATTCTATCTGTTGGATGAAAGCTCGGATGACCGGGGCAGACCCCGATTTCCAAGCAAGTTTGATGAAGACAGCGGTGAGATACCCACCCAAGTCTATTCGCTGAGTGATTTGGACCGGCAACATGAATTTCTGACAGGTGTACAGGATGCCTGCCGAATTCAAGGTATTCCGTCATCGACTACAACATCCGAATATTCCCCATACCAATATGAAGTCAATCTTCGGCATACTGATGATCCGTTGGCAGCGGCTGATTATTGCGCACTATTGCGACGTATAGTCAAGGAGAATGCTTCGGGACTTGGTATGCGGGCGACGTTCATGCCGAAACCATTCGTTGACTACAGTGGCAGCGGTATGCATATTCACCTGAGTATGGCGGATAGATCAGGAAACAACGTATTTCGCGGGGACGACGAGTACGGTAGTTCCCTGATGAGGCAAGCAATTGGTGGCTTGCTGGACTCGATGGCGGATATGTTCGCGATATTCGCACCAGGAAGGAATTCTTTTCGACGTTTCGTGCCGGATATGTTTGTACCTGTTAACAGGACGTGGGGATACAACAACCGTTCTGTTGCGATTCGAATCCCCGGCGGTCCTGATCACGCCCGTCGGCTGGAGCACCGGGTTGCTGGCGCTGATGCAAATCCCTATCTGGTACTGATCGCTATTCTGGGCGGAATCAACCACGGCATTGCTGAAGGAATCGATCCGGGTGAGGCAAAATCCTTCGTCAATGTCAGCGCACAAATCGATGAATCACTACCTCTCGAGTGGGAAAGGTCCATCGCAGTTTTTGAGAAATCTGAGTTTGCGGAGCGTTATTTCAGCCGCGAATACGTCGATCTTTACTGTGCCGTGAAACGGGATGAAGTGATCAAATACCGCAATTACATCACAGATCGAGACTATCAGCTCTATCTGTAATCTGCATGAGCGCTCCCATGGTGGCGTCCCATACTGAGTCCTACTACGCGACCACTGCGGTCGGCATGGTCGACTATCCGTTGCTGGCAGGTTCAGAGAAATGCGATGTATGCGTCATCGGAGGCGGTTTCACTGGTATATCCACAGCACTGAATTTGGCTGAAATGGGATTTGATGTCGTGTTGCTGGAAGCGAATCGAATCGGCTGGGGTGCATCAGGAAGAAATGGCGGCCAGATGGGCACCGGCTACAATTGGACCCAAGCTGAACTGGAGCATGAATTCGGTGACGAAACCGCCCAAGCCTTGTGGAACCTAAGTGAACTGGCTAAAAAGGAGGTGACTGACCGAATCGAAAAGCATCGTATTCCGTGTGACTTCAAACATGGTGTGGTAGCTGCCGCTTTCACCAGGAAATTCGTAAACCGATACCGGGAAAATACACATCACCTGCGAGAAAGATACAATCATCATTCCATTCGATTTCTGGAGCGCGACGAAATCGGGGAGTTGCTCGGTACCGATCGGTACTGGGCGGGCACACTGGATACAAGTTCCGGGCACCTTCATCCTCTCAACCTGGCTATCGGACTCGCCCGTGCAGCTTCGCAGGCAAAGGTACGAATCTACGAAGACACACGTGTAACTTCCTGCAAACAGACAACACAGGGCGCGGACGTGACCACCAAGCGCGGTGGCGTTATACATGCTTCAATGGTGGTTTTCGCGTGCAATGCCTATATCGGTAACGTTGCGCATAGAATAAGCAGAAAAATCATGCCTTTTTTCAGTTGCATCGCAGCCACTGAACCTCTGACACAAGAAATTGCAAACGCAATCAATCGTGACGATGTCGCGGTACACGACTCGAGATTCTGCTTGGATTACTATCGGCTGTCAGCCGATCGCCGGTTAATATTTGGTGGCGCAGAAAAGTACATACCGGCAGCTACAGGTGGTATCGAGCGTGCCATTCGACCGAGGATCTGTCATCTTTACCCTGAACTCAAGAACATCGCAATCGATTATGCGTGGGGTGGAAAGATAGCAGTAACGAGAAGCAGATTGCCATCGGTCGGCCGAATTCAAGGAGACATATATTACGCACAGGGATTTTCCGGCCATGGGGTGGCGCTGACGAATATTGTCGGCAAGGTCATTGCGGAAATGATTTCCGGAACAGCGGAGAATTTCGATCATTTCGCTTGCGTTGCGCACAAGTCCTTTCCCGGGGGACACTATCTACGCTGGCCGGTACATATCCTGACGATGCTGAGTCTGAGTGCATTGGATCGGATCAATTCCCGATTCGGCGCAGTCAGATAGATTCCGATTGCGGTTCACACTGCAGTTGCCGAGTGCGCGGGTACCGCCTTACGGACAAAGTAGTCGGGATCTTTTCTCTGTTTATTGATTCCATATGGGAGACTGTCGGGAAGCCGGCATCGTGAAATTGTTGGTCACGGCTGTAACGCGCCTGTAATCGGCACATAATCTGGTTTTTTCAGCAGCGAATGAGTATATTGGATTGAGACCGGATTGATTTTCAAACAATTGAGATTCCCTTCAATCGGTATGATCAGGTAAGCTTGAAGTTTTCTGAGGAGGATTAAAGTGTCAAGTGCAGTTGAAACCGTTGCGGAACTTGGTGCGATACAAGAACTGCAGAATTTATTCGGCGACCGCATTGTGACTTCTCGTAGCGCGTGTCGGGAATTTGGTTCGGATGAGTCGTTCCACGGCAACTATCCGCCAGATGCGGTCTTCGCTCCACGCTCAACACAAGAGGTGGTCGAGGTCGTCGAGATTTGTGCGCGGCATAAATTTCCAGTTATTCCTTATGGAACGGGTACCAGTCTGGAAGGTCATGTATGTGCGCTCCATGGTGGAATTTGCCTGAACATGATCGAGATGAATGAAGTATTGAAAGTCAATGCGGAGGATCTTGATGTTGTTGTCCAGCCCGGTGTGACGCGAAAGCAACTGAACCATGAGCTCAAGGACAGTGGTCTTTTCTTCCCGATCGATCCCGGCGCGGATGCTTCTTTGGGTGGCATGACTGCCACACGCGCGTCAGGAACCAATGCTGTTCGATACGGGACGATGCGCGAGAATGTGCTTTCACTCACCGTCGTGATGGCCGATGGAGAGATCATCAAGACCGCCAGACGTTCTCGCAAGTCCGCGGCCGGATATGATTTGACACACCTGATGGTGGGTTCTGAAGGCACACTTGGCATCATCACCGAAATTACGCTGCGGGTTTACGGTATTCCGGAGAAGATATCATCGGCCGTTGTTGCATTTCCAGAGCTGCGTTCAGCTGTGGATGCAGTGATCCTGACCATTCAGTTGGGTATCCCTATCGCGCGTATCGAACTGCTGGACGATTCGATGATGGAGGCGTTGAATAGATATTCCAAAATGGACTATCCGGAAGAGCATACGTTATTCCTGGAGTTTCATGGATCGGAAAACTCTGTACGTGAACAGGTCGAGATGGTGCAAATGATCTGTGAAGAGCACGGCGGTGGCCACTTCAATTGGACGGTCCACACGGAGGAAAGAAATCGTTTGTGGCAGGCCAGGCACGATGCTGCGTACGCGGCCAAGGCGATGAGACCGAATGCACAGATCTGGGCGACCGATGTATGTGTCCCGATCTCCAGACTTGCACAATGCATTACTGAAACCAAGGAAGATATTGTGAACTCGGGACTGCTGGCACCAATCGTCGGACATGTCGGTGACGGTAATTTTCACTTGGTTTTACTGGTTGACCACACCAACCCCGAAGAAGAGGCTCGCGCACAGGCATTGCACGAAACAATGGTGATGCGCGCACTTGAGATGGATGGCACATGTACCGGCGAGCATGGAATCGGTTACGGCAAGCTGGATTTTCTGGTTGCCGAACATGGGGCGGCCGTCAGCGTGATGCGCACCATCAAAAAGTCACTGGACCCGGACAATATTCTGAATCCAGGAAAAATCGTCCGCGTGTAACGGACAGACGAAATTGTACCGGCAGGTATTGGATACGGCTGTCGAATTCAACCCGCAACAAGGTGGCGCCTGTATGTTCAAACTCCCTGGCTGCAAACGACGCGGGCAACGACGTGAAATCGAAAGTGCGTGTGAATTGAAACCTGTTCGTTTATGGAGAGGGACGGAAATTCAGACCCTCTCGTGTGCCAGAGTTGAGTGAATCTGCCCTGGCGATGCGTCAGCGGCCTAACTGACTGATTTATTTACGGAGTTGATTTTACAGTAGGTTTCTTCTGGATTATCGCCTTCAACTTGCAATAAGCCTTGGGAGACGAACAGGCGCAGGGTGTTGTTGACAGTTGCGCGAGACACCGGAGGCCAAGGACCATTTACTGCGCGGTAAATCTCTTCCGCAGACATGCTTTTGTCCTTTTCGTCCAAAATCACCCGGGCGACACGAAGCCGCTGCTGAGTCGGCATGATTTTGTGTTCACGCAGGTATGCATCGAATTCAATATTCGTCATCATAATCCTATCACCCCTCGTTCTGTCAACTTAGTTCACCAAGTGAAAAAGAGATACAATTTTATCACATTTCACCGGTTCATCAGGGGTTAATTCCACCCTGAAATCGCGTTAGAGCATTATTTTCGCATCAACAGCCCGATTCTGGCG
>JAPPIB010000047.1 GCA_028820695.1 Acidiferrobacterales bacterium
CTGGTACGACAAGTCAATGCAACATATGGCAAATGAAAAAATTTGACGCACACCCGTGCGGCATACAACGCTCCGATCTGAGGTGGTCGCAAACCTGGTTGAAGTACACCTGTATCACTACGAACTTCTTCTTGAAATTTGAACTTCTCTCGCCACGAGTGTCGAACACACTGACAAATTTCAATCGCATCATCGAGTGAAATTTCTCCAGCTAGTCGGCCCTTAGGCCGAAGCCAAGTTGTTTCTCCATATTTGCTATTTCTACTAAGATCCTCTGGAGATGCACACTCAGGGACTACAACCACATCCTCACCTCTTAAGTTCGAAGTTGTCTTCCTCGGCAAGAATACAATGGACTTGTTCTCGGCAACTTCAGCAACCAACCCGGTCACTCGACGGTATGAGTATGGATTTACAACAACATGCTGTTTTGTCTCCAAGCTCCCAATCTTTTCAATATCGTTGCCAAGGACTTTCCCTTTAATTTCAAACCGGCGGGGTATGTGTATTTCTACGAGATTTTTCAATGATTCAGCCATATAAGTCGTCAATTTCTCATGTTATCTGAATTTATGATCCGCGTATACTGCACGTATACAAAAGAGAAAACGTACAGTTCCCGTCTTTCGTGTGGTGGGTGATAATCTGCAAATCTATCCAATTCCATCAAAATAAATTTCGACAAATTCTTTGACCTTGTCGATAACTCTGGTGGCAATTGGTATTCGTTCAATTAATCTTGGTTTTGAAAGCAGAACATTGATGATCTCTTGTGTCAATGGGGTTCTTTCAGTGAAGAGGAATTCGTCGATAAGGTTTTTCAAGCCCACTTTCTCCAAACCTTCCGATTGTGCTAATTTCTGCATAGCGATTTGAGTCTCATCGTCCCAATAGTTCGTAAACGATTCACGTAAATTGCCACTCTCGCCTTGGAATAATTCAGGCATGTGCTCGGCTATGAAACGCTCAATCAACTCCTTCTTGCTTCGGAGTTGAACCTCAGTGTCCAGTATTTTTGATATGAAGGCCAGGGTTTTCTCCTGCTCCTTTTCCTTGGCATCGCGCAATTCTTCCAGAAGCATCAGAATGTAGCCAACATTGATTTCATCGCGACGAATCAGCTCCAGTTCAAAATCAAGATCAGCAAGTATCGAAACTGTCTCTTTCGTCCTCTCGTTTTTGGTTTCTTCATACAGGTCCAGGTACTTACTCTGATAATCGGTAAATTCCTGCTCATCAAGATTCAAGTCGCTAAACTCAAATTCAGTATAACAAGTCAGTACATTTTTTTGCCTGATTAGATCTCGGAATAATTTAATAAACTCTGCTTTGTCATCTTCTGTCTCCAAGTCGTTCACTGCGTCAACGGTAGGTACCATTTGCTTTAACGCCGCAACTGCATCATTGAACTGCTTGACATAGAATTCATAAGGCTGCAATACAACTTCCTCAATTGCCTCCTTGTTCGCAAAGAGCTCAATCGCCTGATCAGTTGCCGTTTTCAGATTTCGAAAACAAACCACATTGCCTTGTGATTTCTTTGTTCCCAAGATGCGATTGGTACGGGAAAAAGCTTGAATCAGACCGTGATATTTCAGGTTCTTGTCAACATAGATCGTGTTCAGATACTTGCTGTCAAACCCGGTCAGAAACATATTGACCACGAGCAGAATATCCACGCGTCGGTCCCTAACCTTTTTGCCAATGTCCTGATAGTAACTGTAGAAACTCGCTGTCGAATAATTAGTCCCGAATGCTTCGTTGTAATCCGCTATGTACTCTTCCAGTTTTTCTCTGCTGTGTTTGTTTCCTGTACCAGCACCGGTATCAGTCAAATCCGTTTCCAGAAATCCCGCTTCATCTTTATCATCTTCGTTGACTTGATACGAGAATATCGTCGCAATCTGCATTTGCTGATTCGAACTGGCTATCTTTTCCTTGAACGCGTCGTAATACTTGATTAGTACCGGTATCCCTGAAGTACAAAAAATTGAAGTAAACTCCTTGCCATGAGTCTTGCGCTTGTGATTGTCCATGAGGTAATCGACTATTGCGTCAATTCGTTTGTCCGCCTCCATGGCTTCGACCGTATCAATCGCTTCGACTTGTACGTCGGTCACTCCATCCTTTTGTCTTACCGTCTGAATGTAATCGACTGCGAACTTAAGCACATTGCCATCCCGTATGGCATCGGTGATGATGTACTTGTGCAGACAATCGTCAAATAGATCTTTGGTTGTTCTTTTTCCGTGTGCAACCGTACTCGAATTCTCGGCAAATATCGGAGTACCGGTAAAGCCAAACATCTGCGCGTTTGGGAAGAAGTTTCGAATCTGATTGTGTGTTTCCCCAAACTGACTTCGATGGCATTCATCGAAGATCAGTATTACTCTTTTTTCAATCAATTCATTCGGCAGCTGATTTGTAAATTTTGATCTGCCAGTAGCAATACTAAGTTTCTGGAGCGTTGTTACAATTAACGAAGTATCGTCTTTGAGTTGCCTGACAAGAACATTGGTATTGCCGGTTGCATCGACACTGCCAGCACTGAAGCTGTTGAACTCCCTGATGGTCTGAAAGTCGAGATCTTTGCGGTCAACAACAAACATCACCTTATGAACATCAGGGGATTGTGTCAGTATCTGAGCTGCCTTGAATGAGGTCAGGGTTTTACCTGAACCCGTGGTATGCCATATGTAGCCATGCTTTGAAGTGTTCTTTACCCTTTCTACGATTTTTTCCACTGCATAGTACTGATAAGGACGAAGCACCATCAGCATCTGCGTGCTTTCGTTAAGCACGATGTATTTTGTAATGAGTTTCGAAAGCTGGCACTTTTCCAGGAATGTTTCTGCGAAATCACTAAGCTGGGTAATTTTTAGGTTGTCTATATCACTCCAGAAAAACGTTTGCTTGAAGTCCTGTTTGCTGTTCGGATTGTTAGCGTAATATTTCGAGTTGACACCGTTGCTGATAACGAATATCTGAATGTAGCCGAAAAGACCGCTGCCGGCCTGATAGGACTCTCTCCAATATCGGAGCGTCTGGTTAAATGCGGCTTTGATTTCAAGGCCTCGGCGCTTCAGTTCAATCTGGACCAGTGGCATCCCGTTGATCAGCAGTGTCACATCGTAGCGATTCTGGTACTTGCCTCGCATCGCTACCTGGTTAGTCACCTGGTACTGGTTCTTACAGTAGTGAATCTGATCGATCAGCTCTATGTGAGAGACCTTGCCGTCATCTTTGGTGTAGTCGATTCTGTCTCTTAAAATCTTGGCTTTTTCAAAAATATTGCCGCGGTTGAGTTTGTTTAGAACCTGCTTGAATTCTTGATCCGATAAATCGATCTTGTTGTGTTTCTCCAGCTGTTGCTTGAGATTCGCAATGAGTTGTTCTTCGTCTTCGATTCGAACGCGCTCAAAACCCAACGTTTCCAACTGCTGGATCAGAAGGTTTTCGAGTGCCTGTTCGGATTGAGTAGACATTTACTATTCCGGGTTGAACTCAGAACGCCAGTTTTCAAGCCATTCCTGATACCCAATAGGGTCTTGATCGTAAAGTGCTTTGCTGTAGGACAATCCCCCCTCAATTGGATGAGACTCATCGGTCGCCAAATTGAAATCGTCGTTTCTACTGTAGTCGAGATCAGAATCAGTTGGGAAATGATTCAGATTTTCGAGTTTTCTTAGCATGTATGTACCGATACTATCCGTGATACCTGCCACCATTTCAGCAAGATCAGCATCGCTCACCTGCTCTTTTAGCGATGCTCTTCCGTGACTGACGTCACTGTGCTGATTTCTGATCTCTCCCAGGTATTTAACTGCTGCACCCATTCGTTTAATGAAATCGGGGTCGAACCTGAAATCTCTGCCACCCTTTTCTTCGATTGCATTTAGTGCCCATTTGAAGAGATTGTCGAAATTCGACGAATTCAATCGAGAAAGAGGTTCTTGTGTCAGCAGATGAATAACAAGTTTCGATATGCCTTCGAGAATCGCTTTACAGCTTTCAATTGAAATGTCCGGTCTTTCTTCAAGATATCTTTCGATTAATTCACAGTGACTTTCGTAATTGTTCAACCGGTGCTTCTTTAACCTCTTGATTTCTTGTCTGAGTTTTTCCATTGAGCGAAACCGCTACACGAACATCTGTTGTAGCAGCCCTTTTTTAAACATTCTGGTGTGGGTGATGTGCTCTGCTACGAGTTCAATCTTGTTGTCGACTGAAGAGAGGATATTGGCTATCTTATTTTGCTCTCGGTAATAAGGTAGACGGATTGGCATTTCAATGAACATTGGCAGTCGTAATGACTTCATCGTAGAACCTACTGCTACCGATGGAAAGTAATTTCTATTATGGGTAAGAGAGTAAAACACAAACATTGCAGATACGCCTTGAAAATTCATGATCGCATAGGATCTTTGATGAAGGTCAAATTTACCTACGTAGTACTTAGGCAAGAACTCTTTTCCCTCACCAGCGACAATAATCGCTTCACCATCAAAAATGTACTTGGTGCTAGCCCGAATATCTTGAGACCGATCAAAAAAAGCGTATTCACCCACCTCGTAAGAATCTTCTCTGTTCGATTCACCATTCCGTGTCGTAGTGTGTTTTCCTAATTTACTAATTTCCCACTCCGGATACTCCTCCCCCTCATCATCCTTAAACCGAATTTCCTTACTGAATAGCTTCTGCATCAGGCCTTTCTTGTATTGCTCAAGCAGGGACTTTTTCTTCTCCAACTGCTCAATTCTTGTGTCGACTGACGAGAGGAAGTCGGCGATTTTTTGTTGTTCTTCTATGCACGGTAGTGACAATTGCAAGCGACGGAGTCCTGTGGCGTAGAGATGAATTACTGATATTCCTTGTGCAAAACGAGAAATATCCTTTCTCTTCTGATTCAAACAATAAGCAAGAAAAACTCCATTTTGCTCACTTCGGATAATGTTGATATCTCCACCTAACGCCACGTTGTCGAGAAGAACACAAGATGCAGATACTATGTCCAATGCAGTTTCGCCTGATGCTGGAATAATTACATCGTTTTGTTTGCTAAACACAAGCGTGGAGGCACAAACATTTGTTGCCGAAACTACACTTGATATTACTTCTCCATAGTGAGTGTAAAGCTCCCCATACCGTATGCATTTCAACTTGCCATCGTCAACAATTTCTTCTTTGGAAATTCCTCTTCCTTTACTGAACTTTACGCAGTCTCCTAAAAAATATTGAATCCAATCTGGATACTTCTTACCCAGGCTATCCCTGAACCGAAGTACTGGTGATCTTCTGCTGGAGTCCAAGCTCATTTTCACTCTACCGAAAAAGGAGTCGCAATATCCAGTTCCCGACAGAATCTCAAGATAACCGCATCATTTTGTTTCATCTCTGATTCCAAAGAATGAATCTCCTTAGCTACAGCACTTAGGTCAACCGGCTCTTCCTCCTCAAACGTATCCACGTAACGAGGAATGTTCAGGTTGTAGTCGTTCTCAGCAATTTCTTCAAGACTTGCAACATAGGAATATTTCTCAATCGTTTCCCACTTCTGGTAAGTCTCAACAATGCGCTCTACATGTTCATCAAGCAGCTTGTTTTGCTTCCCTTCCTTCTGAAAATCCTGCGACGCATCAATAAACAATATTTCATTGTCATTGACTCTGCACTTTTTGAATACCAAAATACATGCTGGAATTCCGGTTCCGTAAAACAATGCTGGCGGCAGTCCAATGACCGCATCCAGATAATTCTGATCCTGAATGATGTACTTTCGTATTGTCTCCTCGGCCGCCCCCCGAAACAGCACACCATGCGGCAGCACAACCGTCATAGTCGCATTTTCCGCCATGTGATAAATCATGTGCTGCACAAATGCAAAATCCGCTTTTGTCTTCGGTGCCAACCTGCCATACTGACTGAATCGATCATCGTTTTCGTTTAGCGGATTGTCACCGCTACTCCAATTTGCCGAAAATGGAGGATTAGCGACAACTGCTTCAAATTGCATGTCACCATGCTGAGGATTTTCCAGAGTATCTTCCTGACGGATATCAAAATGGGAGTAATGAACATCGTGAAGAATCATATTCATTCTCGCAAGATTGTAGGTCGTGCGATTCAATTCCTGCGCATAAAATAAGCTCACGTTAACTTCTCTGGCAACTCGCAGCAATAAAGAACCGGACCCGCAAGTGGGGTCATACACATCCTTGAGTCTTTGCTTATCCAACGCAACAATTTTTGCCATCACCTTCGACACTTGCTGAGGCGTGTAAAATTCACCCGCCTTTTTTCCAGCTCCAGATGCAAACTGCGCGATCAGGTATTCATAAGCATCACCTAATACATCAGATTCGGTTTCTTCCAATCCAAAATCGATTTTGTCCAAATGCAATAGAACCTTGGCAATCAGTGTATTTCGTGCGTTGGGGCTTCGGCCTAATTTCGTACTGTTAAGATCGAGATCTTCAAATAACTTGTTGAAATCATCTTCACTCTCAGTCCCCATTGTGCTCTGTTCAATGTTGTTGAGAATTGTCGTCAAGTCATCCAGGATGAAGTTGCTTTCTTCTTCAAGATTGGCGTTGCCCTTCTCGGCGATAACAGAAAACAACTCTTCGGGGGGAAGAAAATATCCGAGCTGTTCTAATGATTCATCGCGAATCGCTTCGATGAGTGCGTCGTCCGTAACTTCGGTAAATTCCTTTACTTCCTCAGTTTCAAGAAGTTTATTTGCAAAAAGATGTTGTTTTTCAGACAGGTACTTGAAAAATACAAACCCCAGAATATAGTCGCGGAATTCATCCGCATTCATATTGCCACGTAGTTCGTTGGCAATCTTCCAAAGTTGTTTTTCTAATATTTGCTGTTGTTCTGAGGTCATAGTGAGGAAATTCGCGAGTAATTGGCTTTTTGATTTTGAGCTTTCGTTAAACAGGCGTTGATTTTACTCTACACGGAATTTCAACTCTATGCGTTTGACCCCCCTCTGTTTATAATAGGAGACATCTATCATGAACAAGACTGAGTGGACATTATCTGAAATAGCCAAGTTGCTGCAACAACCGCAGCATCGGTTAATTTATCTCTGCGAAAAAAGGGTAATCACTCCGGACTTTTCCGATGCAAAGGGACGCGGCTCCAGCAGAAGGTTTTCAACAAGAAATGTTTTTGAATTTTCAATTACCTTGGTTCTCAGTGATTTTCATTTTCCCACTGCGCTCTCGACGAACATACTCTACGTGCTTCGCGAGTTTGAAGAGTCAGTAAGTAAAACGATCGATAATTTCAACCTTCCTGATGCGTTGATGGTAGATGGTTCGCCAGAAATTGTCGGAATAATCACCAACGGAACATTGTTGTATTTTGCGATTGGTGCCCCGGGCAGACCAAAAAAAATCTACGGTGGAGTAGACATTAGCGAGAACAACGAAAACTGCACATTTTCACTACAGGAAGTCGAATCGTCGCAAATGACTCAAAATGCGCAATTTCTCACCTCTTCCAGCACTTCAAATCTTGCCCGATTTGAGTTTAAACTAACGAATATCGCCCGCTCCCTGATGCTGGAAATTCAATCCCTTTGATTGTTTCGATTTAATTCCAGTTGGGGTTGCAACACGACAGCGTGTTTTTCCATCCAGTGCCAACACTTGATACGTTAATTCAATGTGCAACTGACCGTCGTCTTTAACGCGTTGCGTTAATGCAACATCACACAAACCGAATGGCCATTGATTTCGAATATCCGGTGTTCTATTGGTATTATCTGTGAATTTATATATAATAGACATTGTCTATTATTAAATAGATTTGACAAGCAAATCAATGAAACCATCTAAACAACAAGACCGAACCAACCAACCTGACATTTCATGTCGTCCGCTGTTAGACCATCTGGCCGCGGAACTCGCTAAAGAGTATGTGCGGTTGATGAAAATGTCAGAAACCGAAAGTCAGAATACTACTGAGGAGACTTATTCATGCGTGCTGCAATTTATGCCCGCTACAGCACAGAAAGTCAACGTCAGGAAAGCATAGAAGATCAAATCTTCACCTGCCGTCGCCTAGCACGCAAACGAAACTTTACTGTACTTGACGACCACATCTACACCGATCACGCACAATCTGGCTCCACAAAGACCGCTTCGGTCTCAACTCCATGATCGCTGCGGCAGAAAGTAAATTGTTTGATGTTGTGCATGTCGATGATCTCTCCCGTCTTGCCAGAGATAATTTCCTTATGCTGTCAGTGTTGGCTGATTTTCAATACGCCGGAATTCGTGTGATTTCAGTAGCAGACAATCTTGATAGCTATGACGAGGAATCAACACTTGGAATTCAGATCCGAGGAATCTTCAACGAGATGCAGTTGCGTGATCTCAAGAAAAAACACTTCGAGGATTGATTGGACAAAAGCAGCGCGGCTTTTCTGCTGGAGAGCGAACCTTCGGTTACAAATCGGTGCCGTCCGGAATAATTGTCACGGATAAAGAAGGATGATCTCGTCCTGAAGGCTGCAAGATTGAAATTGAACCGCGTGAAGCGGATATTGTTTTAAGGATTTTCCGCGAATATTCGCAAGGTAAGTCGCTTAACAGCATCGTGAAATGCCTCAACAAAGAGGGTGTTCGCGGCAGAAAGCATGAGAAGAAAAACTGGGCCACAAACACCGTAGCCCGCATGCTTGATAATGAAAAGTACATCGGCAAATGGGTCTGGCATAAGTCCGAAAACCGTCGAGACCCGAAAACGGGTCGTACTCGCAAATTTCCCAAGCCTGAATCAGAGTGGATTACCCAGCACGATGATTCTCTAAGAGTCGTTTCCCAGGACCTTTGGGAAAACCGTTCTGACAAAACGACAAAAGGTGGCAAAAACTTGGCCAGGACAGAAAGGGAAGCAAGGATTTTCTAGAAAACAGGGCCGGATTCAGGAACACTACCCAACTCATTTGCTTGCAGGTTCTATGACCTGTGATGCATGCGGTTCAACCATTAGCCAGATGAGTGGAAAAAGTGGCGGCTACTACGACTGCCCGAACGCTCGAAAGAACTCCTGTGACAACAAGATTATTGTCCGTCGGAAGTTAGTTGAAAAGGTGGTGATCAATGAAGTTAAGCGAATGATTTCGTCTCCTGAACAAATTTCTTATCTCTTCGAAAAACTTGAATCTGAAATTGCTAAACATTGCTCCGATATTCCCGAATCCATTCGGCGAAAAAAGGCACAAGTACGTGAAGAGGAAAAGCGATTGGCAAACTACATCAACTTCATCGGTGAAGGCAATGCTAGCCGAACACTCAATGAAGCATTGCTGGAAAGCGAGACTAAAGTGGATACATTGCGTTCGAAACTTGACAGCCTGCGTCAAGCAAAAGAAAAGATATTCAAAGCCCCCTCATCTGAGTGGATTGAGTCTAGACTTTCAAAATTCAACGAGGTGCTGGAGATGAATACCGGTGAATCAGCAATGGCACTCCGAAAGCTTCTTGGGCCAATGAAACTAAAACCGCAATATCCTAGATGCGGCAAACCCTACTACATTGCGCATTCCTCAATCAATGCGCTTGCAATCACCGAACCATTGCCTGGCAGTAACGTTACTGACAACGGTTCGGGATCATTCCAATGGTGGGCCCGGAAGGATTCGAACCTTCGACCAATGGATTATGAGTCCACTGCTCTGACCGACTGAGCTACGGGCCCGAGAAATTCAGCACGTATTGTATTTGATTCGGGAGAAGTTCCCGCAAGGTTAACTGCAATTTGGTTTGAAAGTACCGCCAATTGAAATCTTCAATCAACAGCTGGCTGCCACGCCGGCGATCAATATCGAATTCTGAAATGAGACTCGACGAGTCGGATGCCACGCTAATGTCTGCTTCCGGATAAGTGTCTGCTTTGAAGACCGTCCTGAATCTCCCTGAGTTCCTCAGCAGTCAGTTCTGGCTTCATCGTTAAACTTCTTCTCCCCTCGTCAGCGACCCGCTGATACAGTTTCTCGATCATCCCCTCAAACTCACCTTGCAGGCCACCCGGTGCGACATTGTGCTCAAGCTTGGCGAATTTCTGCAATATCGCAAAGTGCTCAGATTCCCTGAAATTCTCAATCAACGCTGCGGTCGTGATGTTCGGATGCTCCTTCAATAACCCAATCACTTCAACCAAAAGCCGTACATTGGAATCTTTAAGCACCTCTAATTCACTCAGGCTTGTCCGGGACCATCCGAAGCTGGGATTTTGCACGAGAACAGCCAGCGCTTTTGATGCAAGATCCAAGGGTCCGGTTCGGGTTGATTTTGGCACACTTCGCTGCGGACCGCGATGGGTTGAAGTTTGCGATAACCTGGACGAAATGAAGTGCTCGCTCAAGCCCGTCTTCTCCCTCAGATCACTCAACATCAACTCGCGCAGGGAAGAGTCCGGCATATGGACAAAAATAGACTTGAAGTCCTCGATCAGCTTTGCTTTTCCGTCATGACGGTTCATGTCGGTTCTGTTCTCAAGCACATCAAATATAAAGTCAGCGATCGGTTTTCCGCTGAGAATACGGGCCTCAAGTGCATCCTTTCCCTCCTCCCTGATCATGGAATCGGGATCCTCACCCTGCGGCAAAAATACAAAACTCACCAATCTGCCGTCGTACATCATCGGAAGCACCGATTCCATCGCGCGCCACGCCGCTTTTCGGCCCGCACGATCGCCATCGAAGCAAAAGACGAGCTCGTTCGCCGTCCGAAATAGCTCCCTGCCATGATAGGGAGTGGTCGCAGTACCCAAAGTGGCAACCGCGTATTCCACACCACCTTGTGCCAGACCCACGACATCGGTATATCCCTCGACAATCAATACCTTTCCGGCCTTCCGTATGGCGGGCAGCGCGGCCGAAAGGCCGAACAGCTCATTGCTTTTCTTGAAAAGCATCGTTTCCGGTGAGTTCAGGTACTTCGGCTCACCTGATCCGATGACCCGGCCTCCGAAAGCGATGACGCGTCCGCGTCGATCCTCGATCGGAAACATGATCCGACCCCGAAAACGATCATAGTATCCACCACCATCCTTTTTGGTGATCAAACCTGCCTTATCGAGCAGATTCCGCTCGAAATCATTTCTGCCAAACTTATTCAGGAGAAAATCCCATTCGTCCGGCGCATACCCAATTCCGAACTTAAGTGA
The DNA here is from genome assembly GCA_028820695.1 of Acidiferrobacterales bacterium. NCBI lineage: Bacteria > Pseudomonadati > Pseudomonadota > Gammaproteobacteria > Acidiferrobacterales > Acidiferrobacterales bacterium. The sequence goes on from JAPPIB010000047.1 coordinate 11,185, forward strand.
GGACTCGCGCGTGATCCCGCGCCCTTTAAGATAATCGCGTGGAACCGAGTTTTCGGCGCGATGCAACTCAGTCTTATAGGCAGACTGAACATTGGACATCAGTTCGAGCAGTTTTTCAAAATCGCCACTGACCGGCCGTCCCCATTGGGTGGCAGGGACCTCCATGCCAACTGCTGAAGCCAGATCTTCAATCGCCTCACGGAACTGCAGATTACCGTATTTGATCAGGAACGAAATAGCAGTCCCGCTCTCACCGCAACCGAAACAATGGTAGAACTGCTTTTGGGGATTGACAAAAAACGAAGGAGTGCGTTCATTGTGAAACGGGCAGCACGCCTTGTATTCACGGCCGGACTTGGTCAGCGGTACACGGGAATTGATGACATCTACAATATCAACTCGGGCGAGGAGCTCTTGGATGAATTCTGATGGGATTTTACCTGGCACTTGGCGGTTCTGATCTGTCAGGGGAAGTACGACAATTTCACGTTCATTGTACCAGACATTCCGACCGAACAACTTCTGAAAGTCTGGCAGATTTTATCCAGCCAGCGCCAATCTCCCAAACCATCGCACGCCTGACCCATCCGGACACAGTTTGCCTTTGTCGGACTTGCACGATCGACGAAAATCACAGTCAATACCCCCTGAAATCGCGTTAGAGCATTATTTTCGCATCAACAGCCCGATTCTGGCGTAA
>JAPPIB010000048.1 GCA_028820695.1 Acidiferrobacterales bacterium
TACGCCAGAATCGGGCTGTTGATGCGAAAATAATGCTCTAACGCGATTTCAGGGTCACCAAAGAAAAACACGTCAAAACAGCAGATAATGTACAATATCTGCCAGTGTAGACATCTCGTTTTGGATGTTTGTTCCAGTCCTAATTCCCCTCGGATGTGAATTCCATGTTTATATATCCAAGTCCTTTAAATCCGGGCATTTTACGTCCGTTCATGTTCGGAATACTGATGCTGTTTTCGATCGCCGGTTTTGCGCAAACCGAGAAGCCTGTCGAATCCAGAACCATCACCAAGAAGATCGAAGACAGCTCGATCACGTTCCGACTGAGCAATCTGATCGCAAGGCAAACACCTGAGCTGGGCGCAGACACCCAGGTCAATGTGACAACCGTCAACGGTGTCGTGCTACTGACCGGATCAGTCGAGTCGGCACAAGCAAAGGAACAGGTGGAAAGCCTGGTCGAAGAGCATCCTTACGTTCGAAAGGTTGTCAATGAAATCAGGGTGGAGAAGTCCCGCAGCCCCCTGGTGCTAGGCAGGGATAAAATTCTGCAGATGTCTGTGAAACACCGAATTTCGAGGGAACTGAAAAAGAACTCGCCGACGGTACATGTGGTGGTGTACCGCAAGACTGTCTATCTGATGGGTGTCGTCTCCGAAGAGGTCGCCGAGCAAGCTGCGAAAATCGCGCAGAACACGAGACGCTCGGAACGGGTGATTACGGTATTCGAACTGAAAACCGTGGAAGAATCCCAGACCTGATGTCGGTCGCGGGATCCGCTCGAGCCGAATCGAACTGATGGAGCGGACGATGGGAATCGAACCCACGTAGTCAGCTTGGGAAGCTGAAGTTCTACCATTGAACTACGCCCGCTCGACTTGGTCTATCCCAAACGAGTTGGTGCTATTCGTTTTCGCGGATGCAACCCAGATACGGTTCGAGTTCCGCAAGCGCATCGCGATACACCGCTTGCTTGAAACTCACCACGCGATCCGCAGCCGACCGATAGTCAACCCACTTCCAGTCATCGAACTCGGGGTGGGATGAGCAGTCTAGACAGAAATCAGACTCCTTGCCGATAAACTCGAACAGGAACCACTTCTGCGTCTGTCCCCGGAATCGGCTCAGATATCGATTCCGAAGATATTTTCGCGGAATATCATACTGGAACCATTGATTGGTCGAACCGATCAGTCGGACATGGCAGCGTTTCAGACCCAGTTCCTCTTCCAGTTCACGGTATGCCGCCTCGTCAGAAGTCTCATTCGGCGCGATGCCACCTTGCGGGAATTGCCATCCATCGCGTCTTGTACGTCGCGCCCAGAGTACCTGTGCCTGCTTGTTGCACAATACAATCGCTACGTTAGGACGATAGGCGGATTGTCGAATATACTCCTCCATGGACACTCTTCATGCTCTGATCAAGTCGGAAATCATTGAGTCTGGATCAATGATTTTAGAAGGTTCGAGAACGAATCGCAATTTTTTGTCGGTCGCCTGATGGTATTGATTCACCGGTGGCATTCAGTTGTCTGTCGGAGAATGGAAAGTCGCCGGACGAACGCACTTTTCGTCCGAGGCCGATACGCCTGACAGGCCCGGGCGCTGGCGTCGTAACCAATTCGTTCAGCCTCGCGACATGGAGAGACCGAAATTCCTACAGACCACATTTCAGTCATCATTTCAACTCGTCAAAGGTAGCCAGTTTAGAGTGTACCCAGAATTGCAGACACAGACTACTTTGCTGTTTCAGTCAGCGTGCGTAGTCGAGCAGCTTACGATAGAGAGATTCGGGAAGACTTACACCCTGTGACCAGGCCTTGATTCGGTGTTCGTGACGCCGGTCTCCAGGAAGCCGAACACCGGGCTCGACACACATTTGCGCAAACATCGATTCAGCCCTTGCGCCGAATTCCGAGCCGAAGTACTCCGGCGCGATTCCAATGAAGAACTGTCCGACGCCGGGCGGGCCACCGCTGGTGTCTCCAAAGGTGTCCGCGCAATACGACATGTTCGGACCACCGAGTCCACCCGCCAACAAATCGACAATCATTGCCAGTGCCACACCTTTGTATCCTCCCGCAGGCGCCATTGAACCCGCCAGACCCGCTTTGGCATCCACCGTCGGATTGCCATTGCTGTCCAGTGCCCACGAGTCAGGAATGGGCTCTCCGGATTTGGCTGCCTGTACGACATTCACCTTTGCCGTTACGCTGGATGACTGATCGATAATCATTGGTGGATTGCTCTTTCTCGGAACACCAAATGCAAGTGGATTGGTACCGAAAAATGCCTTGGCACCGCCCCAAGGCGCGATGGCAGGCGGGGAGTTGGCGTAGGCCAGGGAAATCAGTCCGTTATCAGCAAGAATTTCGACATACCAGCCGATGACACCGGCTGCATAGGAATTCTTTATGGCGAGCGAACCGATACCGGTTGCTCTCACCATTTGCAGAAATTCGCCATAAACCTGATCGAAAGCGCTATGGGCAAATCCGTTTGCGGCATCCGCCACCATGACCGCAGGCGCGGTCTGCTGCCACGCAGGCTCAGCATCGCCATCGACCTTTCCGCAACGAAGATGCTCGCAGTAGTGGGAAAGATAGTTCAGTCCGACGTTTCTTATGCCATCAGCCTCAGCATCCTGAATCGACTTCGCGACGGGTTGTGCGTTCGCTCGTCGTGCGCCGCAACCCGTCAGGGCATCCAGACTCAGCTGGTAAACCTCCTCCAGGCTCAGCGCAACGTCGTTGTTCTTCATGCCGAGGCGGAAACAGGTTCCTGTGTCGGAACGTAGCACACGCCGGTCCCGCCGAGTCCGCAATAGCCGTGCGGATTCTTACCCAGATATTGCTGGTGCTCCGCTTCAGCAAAGTAAAATTCAGACGCATCGACAATTTCGGTGGTTATCGCTCCGTAACCTTTTTTCCTGATTGCTTGCGAATACGCTTGCAGTGATTCAACTGCGATTGCTTTCTGTTCCGATCCATAGGTGTAGATTCCGGAACGGTACTGTGTTCCGACATCATTACCCTGTCTCATTCCCTGGGTGGGATCGTGACACTCCCAAAATACCTGCAACAGACTTTCATAAGATATCCGATCCGGCATGAACACAACCCGGACAACCTCGTTATGGCCGGTCATTCCGGAACAGACCTCGCGATAAGTTGGATTCGGCGTGTAACCGCCCGAATACCCCACTGCGGTCACATGGACGCCGTCCAATTGCCAGAATTTTCTTTCGACGCCCCAAAAACATCCCCCTCCGAACATGGCGATACGGGAGTCCTGCGGATAAGGTTCGATCATGGACCGGCCATTCATGAAGTGATTGCCCAATATTGGAATGGATTCCGTGCGTCCGGGCAATGCCTCATTGCGGTCGGGTATTGAGGTTTTTCGATTGAAGTTAAAGAACATAAGCGGGTTCCTGCGACTGAGGTTTGAAATACAAGCGATTCGAGACGGAGTGCATGTGAAGTCTGGCAGATGCCAATTCAGATGATGCAACGCCGATATCGGTATTCAGTGGAGCTGGCGGCTCGGTTCACTGTAATTGTCATAGGTTATTGTATTGAATTGGTATTGAGCGGAAACAGTCACGCGATGTTCCTCAAATGTCTCGTGCCCAATAATGTGAATCATCCTGACACCCTCGACCAGATACAGATAGTCGGCAAGGAGCTTTCGATGACATTTTTCATAATCCACTTGCTCATTGACGATAACGAGTCGGCGGGTTCGGCAAAGTTCGACGAGTCTGTGAATTCCGGACCTGAATGCCGATGTTGACATGTAGTCGGCATATCCCCGCATTTTTCTGTGTAACGCGACATGGGGAGAATCCTCACTCTCATCCCGGGGACCTCCAAACTGATGTCCTGCCAGGTGCAACTCAATCCCGTTTGACTCCAGTACCTGTCCAAGCGCCCTCTTTCTGAAGTGGTCATTGTTACCGGCGGCGGGGAAAAGCCGGATGTCGACCACTGTATCGAGATTGCAGCGAGCCAACAGACCGATAAATTCACTGATGGTCCGATCGCCATAACCCATGGTCCAGGCAAGCATCCCGCGGTCACTCATAGCAATGTTCCCGGGCCGGAAATTCCTGATTGCGAACTGCGGCAACGTACGCACCGATCGCCGACTGGATATCGGTGCTGCCAAGCAAGAAGTTCTTGACAAACTTGGCGGACTTGCCGGGGTAAAGTCCAAGCAAGTCGTGAAGCACCATGATCTGTCCGTCGGTATGCGGCCCGGCACCGATCCCGATCACGGGAATCGACAGACTTTCTGTGATCGACTTGCCCAATGATGTCGGAACGCATTCCAGCAAGATGAAACTCGCACCCGCCTCCTCAAGCAATTTGGCCTCGGCAATCATGGTATTGGCCTTGACAGGGTCCCGCCCCTGTACCCGATAGCCACCGAGATGATTGACGGACTGTGGTGTCAACCCCATATGGGCGCAGACCGGCACGCCTCTTTCGACGAGCAGTCTTGTCGACTCCGCAAGCCATGCGCCCCCCTCCAGCTTGACGATCTGCGCGCCTTCCCGCATCAACAGTGCGGCGTTTTCCAGCGTCGCGTTTTCGGTGTAGTAACTCATGAACGGCAGATCTGCCATCAGCAAGGCGCCACGGTTGCCGCGCCGGACACAGCCGACGTGATAGGCAACCTCCTCAATCGTCACAGGCAAACTGCTGTCGTGCCCTTGAACCACCATGCCCAGGGAATCTCCGACAAGCAACAGTTCCACGCCTGACTCAGAGGCGGCAACCGCCTCACAGTATCCGTAAGCCGTAAGGCAGGCAAATTTACGACCTTCGCGCTTGTGTTGTGTGAACGTGTTGACAGTGGCTGTCATGGCGAGAAGGCTGTCCTGAAAATCGGCTCAATGACGATGGTCGTCAACCCACGCGGTGAATTCCAGCCAGTCACCCCCATATGGATGACGCTCGAAAATATCATTCACAGTGTGATGTTCGTCGGCGGATTGCGCGACGATCTGCTCAATTGTCATACCGCGTACCCTGAGCCACATCCAAACCACAATCACAACCATGACCGGATATAGCAAGTAACCAAGATTTTCCATCATCGTCGAATATCAATGTCCGGATGTTCAGCCGATCGCGTCCCCGCTATGGGACGGTTGGAATAGGCATGATAAGTGAAAACCACGGAGAGTTTTACCGAATCGGTGCGGTTTTGACCTGCGGAATGCAGCAGCCTGCAATGAAAGAACATCACGTCACCCGCATTGAGTTTGATCGACTCGGCGGACTCCATCAGGGGAACATTGCGCTCAACATCAGACCGAAAGAACAATGCAGCATCAAACTGCCCTCTGTCGAAGTCCATTCTATGCGACCCGGGAATTACCGTCAAACTGCCGTTCTCATTCGATTCTTCTCCCAGTGCCAACCATGTGGTGACAAGTTCGGGCTGATCAAAACTCCAGTAACGGATATCCTGATGCCATCCGGTCTCACTCCCGTATCCTGGGAATTTTGTCATGATACAGTTGTGATGATTCTGGCTGACCTGGATATGGGTGGTGCGCAACAGATTCATCACATGACCGGTCACGTGATCGTCAACCGCCCAGTTGCGGAACCGCGCATCTCTTGCAATCGCATGAAGCAGCCTTCGCGGCGTATCACCGCCTGGCGCCTGGCGGGAATCGGGCGCACCGGGATAATGTACATCAGCTTCATACTCGACCGGTGCCAGTGCAGGTTCAATCGACGAAAGGATTACGTCGACCATCTCCTGAAGATCACCGGCATCGCACAGATTTCTCACAATCAGATAACCGTTCTGATTGAATCTGGCCAATCCGGTCTCATCATTCAGTAACTGATCACCATGGAAATTCTGCAAATTCACATCCACCCCCGGCAGTCGCGCATGCCGTCAACCCGAAAATGCACATGCTTCAGCGTGAAACCTTTTCAGACCGCCATCTCGGTACATTTTATCGGCAATCGCGAGACTTTGACAATCGTTGTCCTCGTTCAGCTGCCGCTATCAAGCCAAAACGAGCAGACATCGGCCATGCATGCGGACTGACTTCCAGGGCCGTGCAGTGCCGATGGAGTCCGGTGTTGATTTTTTGCAGGCGACAAGTAATTGTGGTTACAATCCTGTATATCGGTGTCAGAACTTTCCGATACTGCAAGTGGCACCCTGGAATTTGCCCGGTAGATCATGATGAACGCAAATCCATCTTCCGCAATCGATCGACTGATGTGCACACTGCTCGGCAGCATTTTTGCCGCACTGCTCATAATCTCTCCGACATTCGCCTCTCAGGACTCAGATGATCTGGTTGAGGCAACGATCCAAGCGGTTGTCGGACTTCGCTCGATCGTGCCGGATTCGGCAAGGACTGCAAATTCTCTGGGAACCGAGCGCGAAGGGAGCGGAATCGTAATCGGTGACGATGGACTGGTCCTGACGATTGGATACCTCATTCTGGAAGCCTCCGATGTTGAGGTTACAGACATCCAAGGCAATTATGTGCCGGCTGAAATCGTTGCATACGACTACGACAGTGGCTTTGGTCTGGTCAGAGCGATACATTCGATGGGCATCCGAGGCATTCCGCTTGGAGAGTCCTCTCTCCTGTCACCCGACGATGCAGCATTGATCATTTCACATATCGGACCGGACTACATGCAGGTCGTGCAGATCGTTGATATAAGGGAATTTCCAGGCTACTGGGAATATCTGCTGGATCAGGCCATTTTTACCACTCCGCCGTTCAGCGGATTCGGTGGTGCGGCACTGATCAGCACCAACGGCAGATTGGTCGGTGTAGGCTCACTGATCGTCAACGATGCGACAACCATCGACGGTTCCAGACCCGTTCCAGGGAACATGTTTGTACCAATCGATTTGCTGAAACCCATTTTCAATGACCTGTTACTGCATGGACGGGCCGCCGGTGAGCAGCGGCCGTGGCTAGGAGTCTACACTGCGGTGGACCGAGGACATCTTTTCGTTTTTCGAGTGGCCTTCGACAGTCCGGCTGAAAAAGCGGGAATCAAACTCAACGACATCATCGTAGCCGTCAACGGTCAGCCGGTTTCGGGTATGGCCAGTTTCTATAAAAATGTCTGGGCGACCGGACCCGCAGGCGTTGATGTGCGCATTTCGGTCGTGCGCAACGGCATTGTCAGGGAAATTGTCGTGGAGTCCGGGGACCGATACGACTGGCTCAGAACCAATCCTACTCCACAATACTCGGCGATGCTGAACTGAAACGCATTGACCGCATCGACGCGGTTCAGCAGTCGGGCAAAGCCCAAACGCACAACGCCAAGCACGCCAATGGTGAATATGGCGACCGCTGTATATTAGGCATTAGCAAAAAAAACAGGCTCACATGCCCGCCAAGGGCATCAATATCCGTCTGCTGCAAGTATGATCAGATACAACCGGTCGGCTTCGGCAGTCCCGCATAGCGGCATGCCTGTTTTGCCGGCCCGTGTGGGAACAGCTCATAAAGATAGGGACTGTTGGCTTTTTCCCTGCCAAGCTTGTTTCCCATATGACGTACCAATATACGAATCGGTGGCGCGATTGCATATTGCGCATAATACTCCCGCACAAAGCAGATGACCTGCCAATGGTCTGGGCCCAACTCGCATCGGTCATCCTGTGCCATCTTTCGAGCCAGGTTCTCAGACCACTGCTCGGGATTGAGCAAGAAACCCTCAGGGTCTGTCGGATAGATCTTGCCGTCAAATTCCAGAGTCATGCTTTCGGTCCCTTCAGAGCCAGGAGTGTACCGCGCTGTTCCTGACCGACAGTTCCACAAACCCATCGTAATCGACGGTTCTTATGCCATCGATCAGTCTGGATTTATCAAGTCCGCGGCACTCCATATCCGGTTCCAGAACATAAATCCGGCATCTTGCCAATGCACTGTGGATCAGAAATTCAGTGTGCGTGCCGGTCATCGCTGCGTACACCGCATCCTCAATCAGAATGATGTCGCTGTTTTCGGCTGCAAGACGCAGACAACTGATCAGCGTTGTTTTTTCTGATGGGGATTTGTTGACTGTATGCAGCATCGGGTGTCGCTAGAATTGCAGGACCACATCCTGCCGATCCATCAGGACGGACAGGTCGGCCGACGAGATCGGCGTCACGGCATCGGTGTCGTCGCGGCGCGGTACCTCGATCAGATCCTGAACCGTCAAGCCACGCTTCGCCAGGGACTCTTGCTCAACATACAGATGCATCACGTCAAAATCAGGCAAGGCGCCAAAGGTCTTGGAAAAGTCTTTCATATTCAGGACCGAGGGATTCTGACCGCGTTTTAGCTGGTACACACCGTCATCGACGAAGACAACACTGACCTCCTGCTCAAACACCGCACCCGCCAAAACTACATCAAGAGCTTCGAGCGCGTATGCGGTGCCGTATGGCGCCCGGCGATTGAAATACATGATGCGTTTTTTTTGAGAAGCCATGGTCAGGCATGCAGAATATCAGTCGCCAAATACAATCGTACGATCCGCAATGATGCTGCCCTCGATAAAGTAACCGGCGCCGGCAACCTGGAACCTGCTCTCGACATTGTCGGCATTCTTACCGTATCGAAGAGCCGACTGATCGCTCAAGATACCGCGTTTCAGGGAGGCGGTGACGCATACCGCAAGATCAATTTCGTGTTCGTCAGCAAGACGTACCCATTGGCTTACAACGTCACGGTCATCAACAGGCGGTGTACTCAGACTGTTCGCGTTGTAGACTCCGTCATGGTAGAAGAACACACGAACCACTTCGTGCCCTGCACCGACTGCGGCCCTTGCAAACTGATATGCCGAGTCGGATGCCTGGTGGGTGTAAGGTCCTTCGTTGACTAGGATATTGAACTTCATAAATCAGACTGCGGATCAGGAAGACTGACTTCCTGCATCCTTACCGTAACGATCAATCCAATACGATTCATTTTACCGAATTCGAAATTTATAAATTTCGATACTGGTAAAATTTAGACATTACCGCTGACTTCAGTGCTTTACGACCTGCGTTGGCCACCACACCCGAATTCTTTGCGGAGACTCACCAATCAAGATCAAGACAACCAGACTGATCATCCTGCTTTCCGTGTTCGGCATCGTTTCGTGGCTTTTACCCCATGCGTCCGAACAGACACATGCACAATCAGCAAATATGTTCAAGTCCAAGCGGCTTGAACGGGAGAGCCGATATTTTCTGAATTTGGTTCGCAAATCTGTCGACCTGTCCGACGATACGCAGATCAACACCTATGTATACGATCTGGCGAGGAAACTCGCAAGCAACTCAAACATGGACTCCGACCCGCTCAGTTACCATGTCGCGGTCGACTCGGCAATCAACGCTTTTGCCGGCCCCGGTGCCACGTTTTTCATCAATACCGGCATCATTGAGGCAGCTGGCAACGAAGGTCAGCTGGCTTCTGTAATCGCGCACGAGCTTGCACATCACAAACAAGACCATCTGCTGAGATTGAGCGAGGACCACCAAGCCACTTTCCTACCGTCTGTGCTGCTCATTCTGGCCGGAATCGCAGCAGGCGGAGATGAAGGGATTGCGGTGGCTGCAGGCGCTCAGGCAGCACGGGTGGAATCGATCATTGACCATACCTTGAGCTACGAACGGGAGGCTGACGCAGTGGGTCTTCAGATTCTGACTGCGTCCGGATACAGTCCGCTCGATGCCAGGGATTTCATGCTTGTGATGGAAAAGGAGATCCGCGAACAGGGTGCCATACAAAGCAATATCCATAATACCCACCCCATCACGCCTGAAAGAATTGCCAGTTTTGAAGCCAGAGTCAAAAAATACAAGAATATTCCCGAACCACAGATGTCGGAAGATTTTCATTTTGTCAGGAATCGGGTCAAAGTTCTCTTCGAGTGGGAGCCGAATAAAACTTATAGGTATTTCGAGAGCAGATTGACAGCTGGCAGTGAAATTGAACAAGTCGCCGCCCAATACGGTTATGCCCTGTCGCTGGCCAAAGATGGGCAAGTCGAAGCGGCACGCAATATTCTTTCCTCGCTCCGAAGTCGTCTGCCGAATAATGTCTGGCTGCTGAAAGCAGAGGCCGAAATCATGTTGGACTCCCATGAATTTGAATCCGCCAGATTACTGCTTGAGGAAACTGCCCTGGGACCGGAGCCTGACAGTGCTGTTGTCGAACTGTACACACGGGCGCTATTGCGATCGGATGACTCGCACGGGGCAAACCGGTACATCAGAAAACATATTCAGAGGTTTCCCGATAATCTGCAGCTGTACAAGTTACAGGCCGAAGTGGCACAGAAAGCCGGTGAGTTACTGACAGGTTACCTCGCAAGAGCCGAATATCTTTTTCGGCTAGGAAGCCTGAGCGAGGCAATGAGCACTCTGAAAACCGCCCAAACAACGGCTGACGACTTCTACTCCAGAGAAGTCATCAAGGAGAAAATCAACATCATCGGCAAGGAGATCAGCTGGCGGGAGAAGTGACACACATGCCCGCGCAATCTGCCTGATTTCAGGTTGGAAGACATAACGATGCCCCGTCGATACAAGAATGCGAAATTTGCCTGGGCGCTGACCGGCTCCGGCCACGACCTCAAGGAGTGCCTCGATTTTCTGATTGAACTGACAGATGTCGATGTTTTCTTGAGCAAGGCAGTCGAAGAGGTGCTCGTGATGTACAAATACATCGATCGACTGCGAGATGCCAAGATCCGCCTGTTCCATGACTCAACTGCCAGCGCGGTCCCAGTCGGCCAGTTCTACGAAGGAAACTACCATACGCTCGTCGTAGCGCCGGCAACGTCCAATACCGTAGCAAAGTGCGTAGCCGGGATTTCGGACACCCTGGTGACCAATGTTTTCGCGCAGGCAGGCAAATGCCGAATCCCGATCATCGTCTATGCCTGTGACACCGAACCGATCGTGATCACGCCGGCTCCCGGCAAGATGGTGACGGTCTATCCCCGTGAAGTTGATCTTGAATGCGCCAGGAAAATCGGTGAATTCGAAAATACAACTTCGACAACAGACTTGAAAGATCTGCAACATGCTGTATTGCACAGGGTGGAATGCCTGACCGAATCCTATTCGTAACGGGGAAACTGGCGCACTCGAGTCTGCAACGCACGATGGACGGCATCAGTTCCGAGGCGTTCTCGTATGAGATCCGACCGCTGGGTGTCAGCGTGGCAGCGCTGATTTCCGAAAGCATTCTGATGCGACGGCTGGACGCGGTTGACTCGTTCGACATGGTCATGCTGCCCGGCCTGTGCGCAGGAAATGTCGAACGCCTGTCGGATCACTTCGGCGTCAACGTTGTCAAGGGACCCAAGGAACTGAAGGATCTGCCGGAATACTTCGGCGCACAGTCTCGTAAAGCCTCGCTTGACCATCATTCTGTATTGATTTTCGCTGAAATTGTCGACGCTCCGAATCTGCCCATCGATCAGATTGTCGAATTGGCAAGGACTTATCAGGATTCAGGTGCAGATGTTATCGATCTTGGATGCTTGCCAGGGCAGGATTTTCAGCACTTGGAGGAATCGGTCAGAGAACTCAAGCACAAAGGATTCAAAGTCAGTGTCGATTCACTTGACGATCAGGAACTGGTGCGCGGCGGTCAGGCGGGTGCCGACTACCTGCTGAGTCTGTCGGAAAGCTCGTTGTGGATTGCTGATGAAGTCGATAGCATCCCGGTTGTGATTCCCGATGCTGACACGGGCGTCGAGTCTCTTTACCGATCAATCGACACGCTCGGCGAGAGGGGAAGGAATTTTCTGGCGGATTCGATTCTAAATCCAATCCACTTCGGCTTTGTCCGGTCCATTGTCCAATATCAGGAGTTACGCTTGCGATATCCCGAAGTTCCAATCATGATCGGAACCGGAAACATCACTGAACTGACCGAAGCGGACACAATCGGCATGACAGCCTTGCTGGCGGGAATCGCGTCTGAATTGGACGCGAGCGCAATACTGACTACTGAGGTGAGCGGACATGCGAGAACGGCTGTCGCCGAAGCCGACCTGGCACGTCGGATCATGTACGCCGCAAAACAGGATTCGAGCTTGCCTCAGCATTACAGTGATGGCTTGCTTGCGCTACATGAGAAAAAACCGTTTCCGACTCCGGCCGCAGAGATCAGGGAATTGGCGCAGATGATCAAGGATCCCAGTTTTCGGATTCAGGTCAGCGACAACGGTGTGCACATCTTCAACCGCGACGGAATATGGGAATCCACCGATCCTTTCGAGCTGTTCCCTCATCTGAAAGTGGACAATGACGGATCGCACGCATTCTATCTCGGCGTAGAACTCACCAAGGCGCAAATTGCCTGGCAGTTGGGAAAACGCTATATTCAGGATCGGGCACTGAACTGGGGTTGCCTGCTTCGCGCAGAACAGGACGATGATGAATATCAGACACCCCGCTCAACACAGCAATCGAACAAGGAAACTGACGCGTCATGATTCATGAAGTTGTCGTGACGACTGTCAATGAACATGGGGCGGTTCACATCGCGCCGATGGGAATCTGGACCGAGGACGGATTCACGGTCATCGCACCATTCAAGCCATCGCAGACGCTAACCAATGTTGAATTGACCGGCGTGGCGGTGGTGAACGTTACAGATGACGTACGGTTGTTCGCAGGGTGTGTGACAGGAAGAAGTGATTGGCCGGTCTACCCGGCCACCATGGTCAATGGAAATGTCCTTGATGCTTCGATCTCACACAACGAACTCAGGGTCGTCAAGAAAGCAGACGATGAACTTCGCCCGAGAATCTACATGATCGAGGTGCATAATGCTGTCACACGGGCATTCCGCGGTTTCAACCGTGCACAGGCAGCGATCATCGAAGCTTCAGTGCTTGTCAGCCGACTTGACATGCTGCCGGCGGAAAAGATAGATGCTGAGATGGAGTATCTTTCGATTGCCGTCGAAAAAACCTCAGGCGCAAAGGAGAAGGAGGCCTGGCAGTGGCTGGTCGAGGCGATCGAGAACTTTCGACAGGAGTCGGACTGATCGCGAGATTCGGATTCTCCAGGACTACACCGTGTTACCCAGCAAGTGTGCCCAGCTCAGGTAAGCACGGATGTGGGAATTGATGTCGTGAACACGCAGAATATCGACCGACTGCGAGCACAACTGAATCGATGCGCCGACTGTCTCAGGATCCGATTGAGAACTCTCCCGTGAGGAAAACGTCTTAAGGAAACTCTTGCGCGAATGACCGATCAGCAGCCGGAAACCGTGGCTGCGCAAACGTCTGACAGAGCGCATCAGTCGCAGCGACTGCAGACTGCTCTTGCCGAACCCTATTCCGGGATCAATGATAACCCTGCTCAAGTCAAGACCCACTTTGTCCCAGGTTCGCTGTCTCTCCTCCAACCAGGCCTCAAACACCTCACAGGCGTCTGAATCCGGATCAATGCTTCTCGATGGATCCACGGGAATTGAAACGCTATGCATCGCGACAAAGGTACAGTCGCTGGACTTTGCCAGATCAAGCATTTCGACCCGACCGAGACCGCCGACATCATTGATGACGTCGACACCGCTTTGTACTGCTTTGAGGGCCGTTTCCGGATGATAGGTATCGATACTGATCTGTGGCGGGAACAGACAGGACTCACAGACTCCCAGGACCGATTCCAGAGCGGGTGACAACCGGTTCCACTCCTCTTCGTGCGAGACGGGAGTCGCGTTCGGGCGGGTCGATTCGGCACCAAGGTCGATTATGCCGGCACCGTCCTCAATCATCTGTTCCACAGTACTGCCGACTTTGTCCGGATCGCAGTGAATACCGCCATCTGAGAAAGAATCCGGGGTCAGGTTGACTATTCCCATCCAAAGTGGGATATGGAAGATATCGGATCTCTCACAGCTCAGTTCGAGAACTGACTTGGCCCGCATCCCGGGAAATCGAAAATCGGGTTTCATGTGAACCAATGGTGAAAGAACATAAGGCTTCAGATACACCTCTGCGTCAGGCAACGTTGTTCCGTCGAATTGAAAGACCTCGTCTCCCCATGACACAAGATCGATATCCAGGTCACGAGGCGCCCAACGACTATGGGGGTCCTTCGTACCTGTTGCCGACTGGATCTTCTTCGTCAGATTTGAGAATGAATCCAAATCCAATGACGTGCTGCCCTGGACGACCAGATTGAGGTAGGGACGATTCCACTGCGATGGTGAGTTCGGAGGAAGCAGAGCCGGGGACTCGACAACCGGAGAGGTCCGATTGCTCAGGAATCCGGCATCCTTCAGGCGTACCAGTCCCTCGTGCAACGAGCCCCTGCGGTCTCCCTTGTTGGAACCCAAACTGAGTATGACATCCGACGTCCTTGCCATGATGAACAGGAAGGTACTGCGTTGGGGCTACTGGTCGTTCTCGACGTCGTAGCGAATATATCGAAATCGCTGATCCGCGGGCGTTCCTTCAAGGGCGCTGTCTTCGAGACCCGGTTGCCAATGGACAAACTCCTCGATTTTCTTGGCGAGCTCAAAGTCCTTTTCGGTCACCCCTTTGGCCGCATGATTCATCAGCTTGACGATGACAAAGGCGTAAGAGGCGGAGATGTCGGGGTGATGCCAAGCCGCTTCAGCAAGGTGACCGACAGCATTGATGACCATCAGCGTCCCCTTCCACCCCATCGTTCGGTATTTCCTGCGAATCCAACCGTTCTCGTAGTACCAATGAGGCAGCTCTTCGGCGAGTCGCCTCTCAATGGTCGCTTGGTCGAACGTCTCGTCTTGTCTTCGATCGGTCGTCTCATCAGACATTTTTCTTCTCCTGAATTGGTGACATTTCCCCGCCAGAGATGGCCGGTCAGCTGTTTCAAATGTTAACAAATTTACTGGGGCAGGCGCAATTTGATGTGTCCTCGTTCGCCAAATGCGAACCAATTCCGAACCGCCCCCGAATCCAGGCTGCCAATGCGCCGAATCCTGAGAAAAACAGATGTGATTACACCGATTCATGACACGCGAAATGAGAACCCTGGCCGGAGATTTCCCAAGAAACTTTGGACAAACCGAAAAGTCAGCCCCCAAATCACCCGATTATCGTCGGGAGCCACACGAAGTCCGGGAAACACACCTTCATAGTCCCGCGGTCGAAAGGCTGCGATGAAGTTTTTGGGATCGAGCATCCAGTCGATCGGAATCCAGATCGTGTCGTGAACTTCCGAATTGGGCTGTATCCGCACATTTTTCTCCAATTCAAACGCATGGCACGATACGACAAGCCCGTGAGCCGGACTGTTCGGCGGCGCTACAAGATCGTCAAGACATCCGATATTCAATTCTGGATTCAGGCTGATACCGACTTCTTCGTGCGTTTCCCGAAGTGTGGTCTGCATCGAGCTTCTGTCACACGGGTCTGTCTTACCGCCTGGAAACGCCATCTGACCTGACCAAGGATCGTCAGTTCGCCGTGATCTCTCAATGAACAAAACCTCAGCACCTTGAACATGCTGGCGCAAAATCAGTGCGACTGCCGCTGTTCTCCGACCCGCCCGGTCCACAAGGGTCGGCTGATAACAGAGCATCAGTCTTCTGACTTCGGCAAGTTCCACTGAATCGGCCTCAACACACAGACCCAGGTCGATCTCGATGTTCCCACGGCAATGAGAAGGAACCTGCCGATAACGAATCGAAGACTATCACTTCCCGAATGCTGGATATTGGACAATCTGCCGCAATGTTATCTGACGATCGCAACAAAGTCCGGAATTGCGCGGCTGACACCTCGAAACCCCAATCAGTGCCAAGTCACCCAGGGTAAACTGATTTTCGGTTCCTGTCACTTCAGCACTCCGGACTGAACCATCCGATGAAATCCATCGCGTGTCTGAGGCGACTTGATTCCGAGCAGGCTGCTCCCAATCTGGGTTTTCAGAATCTGTGCTGTGCCGCCGCCGATCGTAAACATCCTTACGTCCCGGAACATTCGCTCCAGCGGCTCCTGATCACCGTATCCTCGTGCACCGAACATCTGCAAGGAGTCACTGACCACCTGGATGGCTGTCTCCGACGCGAACAGTTTCGCCCGGGCAGCTGAAAGCATGTCAGGAAAAGGACTTCCATTCGATCCGCCAGACCGGGCAGCTTCGTGCAGTAACAGCCTGGACGCATGCACCGAGGCATCCATCTGCGCGATCATCCACTGCAACCCCTGGAACTCAGCGATCGGTCGTCCGAATTGATGGCGGGTTTTCAGATAGCGCTTGGCATGGTCCAACGCGCCGGCCGCAACCCCCATCGCGATGGTTCCCGCACCGACCCTCTGGCTGTTATAGGCACTCATCAATTCGGCGAATCCCCGACGCAAACCGGACGGTGTTCTCAGCATGAATCTTGCGTCAACCTTAAGATCATCGAATCGCAGACGGGCCTCGGGCATGCCCCGCAATCCAAGTGTGTTTTCTCGTCCCTCAACGGTAAATCCTTTCGGATTGATGCCCATCTCAGGATCGCGGTGCACAATGAACGCTCCGATTCCCAGACTTTTCCCATCGGGGTCTTCCACGCGCGCAAATATCAGATACAGTTTTGAAACACCTCCACCCGTTATCCAATGCTTGACGCCATTGATCAGGTATTCATCACCTGCTTTCCGTGCTGTCGTCTGCATTTCGTTCGCTGCGCTGCCTGCTTCCGGTTCGGTGATGCAGATTGCCGGTTTATCGCCAGCCAGCACAATCGGTGCACAGTAGCTCTTCTGAAAATCATCGCCATAGGCCATGATCGCGCTGATTCCTCCCATGTTGGACTCGACTGCAATCCGTGCGCTGAGTGTACAGGCCTTGGCAATTTCCTCCACCACGACGACTGTATCGTAAAAGGATGCGGAGCGACCGCCATACCCCGCTGGGATCGTCATTCCCATCAATCCGGCATCCACCAGATCGCTGATGTTCTCCCAGCAATAGGTCTGCGTCTGATCCCATTTTGCGGCTCTGGGAGCAAACTTTGCAGCAAGTTCCCTGGCGATGGTCCTGAACTCTTCGGTTCGATCCGGTCGACTCATCTGCTGGCCTTTGTACCTGATTGGAATTCGGATGATTGAAACGATAACGCTATTGTAATTTCACTGCCGGTTGATTTGTTGGGCTCAAGTTTCAATCTGTCGGTGGTATTATTTACCGACAATCCGGACTGTCAGGATTTGTGCCGACAGCCAAGCTTCCGGCAGCTGGAAGCCTATCCAACGAGAAACGATCTAATTCCATTATTAATGCGCAAATGGCCCGCCATCCTTTCAGAGTAAGCGATCCTGTTTCGTACCTTGCGGCAGACAATCAACCGAGGAAAGGCTACATCGCCTCGATCAGAGGGAGCGTGGCGGAAATCATTGCTGAGGATGGTTCAGAGCACCGCAAGCACATTTATGCACTGAGACTTCGAGAAGGTGTGAGACCCAAACGTGTATATACCCGAAATCAACTGAAAAAATCCCAATTCCGCATCGATGATGAAGTTGAATTTACCGATCGCGGGACTAGACGTTCGGGCACGATGGTTCGCAAGAATCCGAAGTACGCCAGGGTCCGGGTCGGCAACCGATACTGGAACGTACCGTATGCGCAGCTTGAGTCAGTCGGTTCTTCTGAAATCAATTCGGAACGTCGCAAACGCCTAGACACGATCGCCACACAGGCTGACGAACTGATCCGACACCATGAGCTCGATGAGTGGCGCTTCAACTTCGATTGCGCCAGCCGCCGTCTCGGCCAATGCAATTACACTGACAAAACGATCACCATGTCGGAAGAGTTCTGTCTGAACGCAAGCGATAGCGACATCAGGGACACGATCCTGCATGAGATCGCTCATGCACTCGTAGGCCCCGAGCATGGGCACAGCCATATCTGGCATTCGAAGGCCAAGGAGATCGGTTGCAGCGCAAAGCGGACCCACGATCAGGAATTCACACCGCCCAAACTAATCATGAGCTGTCAAAACTGCGGCTGGTTTACCGCCCGGCAAGCACACCGCAATCTCGTATGCAAGCACTGTCGGACTCCGGTGACGTACGAATATTACTCGCCTGAGCGTTGGAAGTCACTGAGTGCCAGCATCAGCAGGTCACTGAGCGGTCCTGATTCATGCGGCTGACTGTCCTTCTCGCTTCTGCACTGCTCGCTCAACTCGCTTCAGCACAAACCCAGACCGACCCTGAAGCCGAGGGAAACATCCGGGCAAACTTCGCGGTTGAGACACACGAATACATGATCGCGGCCGCCAATCCCATCGCGGCCGCTGCAGGCGATCAGATCATGGCGGCCGGCGGGTCGGCAGTCGATGCGGCGATTGCCGCCTTGCTGGTCCTGAACGTGGTTGAACCGCAATCAAGCGGAATCGGTGGCGGTGCGTTCGCACTGGTCCACAGCCCTTCCGGACTGACGAGCTGGGATGCCCGGGAGAAAGCGCCGGCGGGGGTTACGCCCGGACTCTTTATCGAAAACGGCCTGCCACTGAAGTTTCCTGAAGCCCTGTCTTCCGGCCGCTCCATTGGCGTTCCCGGATTGCTGCGCCTGATGGAAAGATTGCACGGTCTGCACGGAAAATTACCTTGGGTGGAGCTATTTCAACCGGCAGTCCGTCTGGCACGAGACGGATTTGAGGTCAGCTCCCGTCTGGCCCATTTGCTCGACTCATATTCCAGCCGTCTGCTGGACTCGGACGCCGCGCAAGTCTTTTTTTCTGAGCAAAAACCATTGTCCGCCGGAAGAATCCTGAAACAGCCGGAACTGGCGGGCACTCTGGAGCGCATCGCCGAAAACGGCGCGGGATTCTTCTATACGGGCCAGCTGGCACATGACATTGTCGCGGCCGCCAGCCGAAACCCGCGTCCGGGCACGCTCAGCCTGGATGATCTGGACAGTTACGAAATCATTGAACGGCCGGCAATCTGTCACCCGTTCAGGAAATATCGCATCTGTGGCATGGGACCACCGTCTTCCGGTGCGACTACAGTCGGGCAGATTCTCATGTTGCTTGATGAGTTCGAACTGGAAGAATTCAAGGTCGACGAACCGATGCTCTGGCACCTTTTCGCAAGCGCTTCTCGATTGGCCTACGCCGACCGGGCATACTATCTGGCAGATGCTGATTTCATCAAGGTGCCGGTCAAGGGCCTGCTGGACCGCGACTACATCAGGTCCCGTTCCCAACTCTTCGAATTTCTCAACGCTCCCGAGGAAAAAGCAGTCGCCGGTGAGCCGCCGCAACGATCCGCCGCACGTCAGGCGCCTGATCTGCAAGTGGATTTGCCGGGCACCACCCACATTTCGGTAATCGACCGCGATGGTCTTGCGGTGAGCTTGACCGCCTCAATCGAAACCGCATTCGGTTCCGGCCGGATGGCGGGCGGAGTCCTGCTCAACAGTCAACTGACCGATTTCTCGTTCCGTGCCTGGAGCGGCGATGGCTTGCTCATCGCGAACGCGCCGGCAGCGGGGAAACGCCCCCGATCGTCCATGTCCCCGACGATTGTCTATTCGGACGACAAACCATTGCTGATTGCCGGATCACCCGGCGGCAACCGAATTCCCGAATATGTAGCACAGAGTCTGCTCGCGATGCTGGTCTACAATCTTGATCCTGCCGAGGCTTCCGCGTTGCCACACATCTCGCACCGAAACAGCGATCGCATCACCGTCGAACCGCACACACCCGCCCGTGTAGTGGATGGGCTTCAAAAATTGGGTTACGAAATCGAAGTCAGGAACCTGACTTCTGGACTGAACATCATTCAGATTACGCCGGCCGGGGTGCTGATCGGCGGCTCTGATCCTCGGCGCGAAGGTGTGGCAGCGGGCCGTTAGTCTTCACGTCGAAATGCCGGCTATGAAAGCCGCGGCCGGCATTCGCAGCAGTTGAGCCGGTATCAGTTTGCACTGCGAATGGATTCGGCGCGGCAGCTGAATGTCACCAATCACTGCCACCGCTGGAACCGGCGTCAAATTGGCATGATTTTGAAATATAGCTTGCTGAAGCTACACCATGGGGAATGACGAAACGCCTTTGTCCCCTTGCATGGATCACAGTTCGCATCAGATCGTTATTGCGCCTTCATAGTAAGGTAACTTATCGACTCTCGGGGTATAGGTTCCTTCTTCAATGCATTGGTATACATGTGCTGCAATGTCTTCCATTCTGGCAAACCAGACATCGCCCTTGCCATTCATGTAGTCAATAAGTTCAACAACCTTCTCCCATCGCGCCAGTCTTCCTGAGGCAAACGGATGCCAGACTGTGACCCATAAACCGCCGTGTTTGTACATGGCATCAAATTCATCTCTGAACACATCCATGCCCCGAGTGGGAGACTGCAGTGGCATCATATAGTTCAAATCAATTGAGTGAACAAACTGTGGCCAGTCGTCCATGCCCCAGTAAGACGGCAATTCCAGCAGTCGGCCTTTGTCCGTTGTAAGCAAATACGGAATATCGTCACCCATCAGTGAAGCGTCGTAACTGAATCCCTCATCAATGAGAAAATCTATTGATGAATCGGAAAAGTTATAAAGTGGGGCCCTCCATCCGCGAGGCCTTTGTCCGGTGACATTCTCAATAACGTCGATTCCGCGTTTCAACCAGTACAATTCTTCGTCTGGAGCAAGCGTGTTTGGATTTTCGTGGATATAACCGTGATGTGCCACTTCGTGGCCACCGTCCACCATTGCCTTTACCGATGGCGTGTATTGCTCTATGCACCAAGCTGGCACATAAAAGGTTTGTTGGATGTCGAATTCCTTGTAACTTTGCAGGATTCGCTGAACGGCCACTTCCGGGCCGTATCGCAACATCGACAAAGCCGATACTCGCCGATGAGCATTTTCGGGATGCTCTAGATGGATTATGCTATCGGCATCCATATCGAAAGTAAAGGCAACGGCACAGCGTTTATTTTCCGGCCACGGTACTGGATTTGAAATCATATCGACTCCATTTCGCTCAAAATTGATGACACAAAATGCCAGCTAGACATTTCCCAAAGCCCGTGTGACACGTTCCGGTGTCATGGGCAAATCGACCCAAACTCCGATTGCGTTGTAGACCGCTTGCGAAACAGCCGAGATCGACGCGGCAATTGGAGCCTCACCAGCCCCGCGTGCTCCGAATGGTCCAACCGGATCGTATGAATCACCGAACATGACTTCCGCTTTATGCGGAAAATCTGCCACCCTGAGCAGTTTGTAGTCAAGCAAGTTCGCGTTTTTGATCGCACCGGTATTCTCATCAAACACCAGGTGCTCATATAGAGCGAACCCAGCTCCGCATATCGCACCACCGATAACCTGGTTCTTCAATACTTGCGGATTCACCACTGTGCCGCTGTCCTGGCATGCCAGGTAATCGAGAAGTGCGACTTGTCCGGTTTCAATGTCAACTTCCACCTCGACAAACTGCGCTCCAAAGTGTCTTGCAAATGTCGTCGACGGCGGCATCGGAACAGCAGGACGACCAGTGATCGAGGAGGTCTGCCCCAAGGTATCTGATCGATACATGTTCAATACGTCCGAAATAGAAACCGAATCAGATGAATTGCTCTTTCGGTGAATGAATCCCTCCGTAATTTCCAATTCATCTGAGACCGAGTCCTTGAACACGTCCATGGCTGCAATCTCAAGCAGTTGTCTTTTTGCATCGCGCGTCGCTTCCCGCGTCGCCCAGCCGACCCGAAACATGGTGTTGCTTGCCAAAGAGCCGTGACTCCATGGACAGGAATCCGTATCGCCGGTTTCCACTTCAACCATTGACATGGGCAATCCCATTTCTTCGGCTGCAACCTGGGCTTGTGTAGTTTCGCTCCCCTGTCCCTGTCTTCCCACGCTGCAATGTACTTTCAAACTTCCATCCGGATTGAGCCTGACCATGGCAGATGCATTGCCTTCGAATTCCACGCCGCATACGTGAGCTCCGGTTCCGACTCCGACGGCACGATGCTTGACACCATCGACGCTGGAGGGCTTGCCCCATCCGTTCCATCGTTCGGCCCAGCCAAAACGCTTGGCGCCGCGTCTGAGAATTTCTTCTGTTGACCCGCTTGAAAGATGAAACGGCTTAGGCCACCGGTCACGATATTCTTCGGGTAAAGCGGCGAGATATTCCTCGACGCTGTCGTGATGCAGATTGTCTTTCGAATGCTGCATTCTCAACTCATCGCCAGGTTTGATCTGGTTTTTGATTCTGAACTCGACCGGATCCATGCCGACCTTTTCGGCGAGCTGGTTGCACATACGTTCAACACTGGCGCCAAGAGTACAGTCTCCAACACCCCGCATGCAGCCAGCGGTCAGTAGATTGGTATTGATTCCGTGAATTGCATAATGGCCGTGTAACGCCTTCCCCCACATATCAACGCAGAAGAATCCGACATCATCCTTGAAGCCATATCCGCCGTTATCGATCAGATGGTCGATTTTCGCTACGGTCAGTTGCCCATCGGAAGTGCACCCCATCAGTCCACGGGTTCTTTCCATGTGGCGACGTTTGACCGAATTCATGCATTCTTCATTATCAAGTTCGATTTTCACAGGCCGACGCACTTTCTGTGCGAGCAATACGGTGATCATCATGAAGTTGTTACTCCACCACTGCCCGAACGAACTTCCGGCAGGAAGCGCCATTACGCGAATCTTGCTCAACGGAATGCCAAGCGCCTCATGTACTCCGTCCCGCGTTTCGGTCGGCGTCTGTGAAGATGTCCAAAGCGTCACTTTGTCCCCCATCCACTCTGCAATGGCAGCGTTGCGACCGATGGAGGCATAATGCTGACTGTGATAAAAGATGTCACACTCTACCGTATGGTCAGCTAAGTCATGACCTTCCTCCGTATCGCCCCAACGGACGACATAGGGATCTCTTTCATTGCCCTCTTCCCGAATTTGAGGGGCGTCCGGTTTTCTCGCTTCCTCCATGTCAAACACCGCATCCAAGAGTTCGTATTCCACTTCGATGAGTTCGATGGCTCTTTGCGCAATTTCCTCTGTTGTCGCAGCCACGGCCGCAAGATCATCACCTACAAATCTTCCAACACCGTCCAACACCTTTCCTCGATAGTTGAACCATGCAGCTTCCCAATCATTTTGCGGGACGTCCTCGTGAGTCAAAACGCCAACAACTCCAGGAAGAGCCTCAGCTTTGCTGGTGTCGATTTTTCGGATGCGGGCATGCGCGTGCGGACAACGCAAAATCTTGCCATGCACCATGTTTTGCACGGTCATGTCGACCGCATACTTCAACGACCCGGTCACCTTTTCCACAGCGTCCTTGACAGGAAATCCACGACCAATCACTTTCATGCCGTTGACCTGGTCAGACATACCGCCTTGTACACCGAATATCGGTTTGGGTGTGCCATTTGGGAAGTTTTCGTCTATCTTGTATTTCATCTCTCACCTCGCCTAGTGTTGTTCCTTCGTATCCGGATGATTCAAGCGCAACCTTTCGGCTGCATTCATTACGGACTTTACGATGTAGGGGTAAGCACCGCAACGACAGATATTTCCGCTCATTGCGAAAGCAACCTCATCCTCGGTCGGATCAGGATTTTCTTCCAGAAAAGCCTTTGCGCTTAAAATGAATCCGGGAGTGCAAAACGCACATTGAAATCCTTGCTCTTCGATGAAGGCTTCCTGAATCGGATGCAAATTATCCGGCGTTCCCAATCCTTCAATCGTCAAAATTTCCTTGTCTTCGCCCTGGTGTGCCAGCATCATGCAAGAGGTCATGGGTTCTCCATCGACCAAAATGGTACAAGACCCGCATTCGCCTTCAGCACAGGAGACTCGAACTCCATACAATCCGAGCTGATTACGCAACAGGTCCGCCAGCGTAAGGTTTGCCGGGCTATCCATCACGACCGTGTCGCCATTGACATTCAATTTAATTTTCATTGATCCATGCCTCTTAACTGTTCAACGCAATCCTTGATGCATCTGGCGGTCATCACCTTGATCATGGCTTGCCTGTACTGCGCACTCGCACGCACATCCGATATTGGCTTGCCGTCCAACGATGCGATCTCACCCGCTTCGTCCATATCACTTTGCGATATCGATTCTATGGACTTTCCTTGAAGAAACTTTTCCGCCGCCGGAGACCTGACAACAATTGGAGCGACTGCGCCCAATGCCACTCCGGCACGCGTGATCGTATTGGACCGATCCACTGAAATTGATGTCGATGCATTGACCAGTGCGATATCAACGACAGTTCGGTCTATTCGGTGGTATCTGGCCGCCTTGCGCTGATTTTCAGGCAGTGGAATCACAATCGTCGATAACAAATCATCTGCGACAACTGTCTTATTGACACCTTTGAAAAATTGGTCCATCGGAACTGTACGAGTTCCGTTTTCGGTGGCGATTTCAGCCAAGCTATCCATAGCAATGAAAGGTGGCGTCAAGTCTGCGGCAGGAGAGGCGTTAATCAAGTTGCCCCCGACTGTAGCCAGTGTTCGAGTTTGCGGTGTACACATCAACTTGGTAACATCACTCAACGTCTTTAGGATGTGATGTTGGTCTGCGGCGCGTTCAAGTGTTGACAGGCTTACCAGCGCACCTATTCGGATACTGTCTTTTCCTACTGCGATGTCGCTCATCTCATTCAGATAAGTAATATCGATGCAATAGGAAAACTGATCGATCTCACGGTGCCAGCGAAGCACCATGTCCGTACCGCCAGCCCAGAACTTTGCCCGATCTCCGAATTCAGATTTCATCTGTAACGCTTCTTTGGTCGAACCAGGCCTTAAGTATTCAAAATGTGATTCCATAGCACTAACCTTCTCGCTAATTTAAGTCTTCGAAATTTTTCCATTGGTCATTCGATTGCGGCAGCAGGGTCGAATGCGGCATGAGCAAAAACTGACGAGTTTCTGAGCAAGCCGTCATTCGACCTATCCGTTGCGCCTAGGGCTCCAGTCGCCCTATCCACAAATTGGAATTCAGATCACTGTGAACGCCTGCTGCATACAGCGCTTCAATGATTGAACTGTCCGTTCCATCGGCAAAAGATATCGTGCTGTCAATGACCTGCGCTTCCTGGTAAATTTCATTGAATAAGTCCCAGGTCGACTCCAGATATCCTGCTTCACAGTCCGAGTCACTGCCTACAAGCGCACCCCATCCGCTGTCTTCAGCCGGCGGTTGTTCCACGCCCTCTGGAAGAGAACTGCAGACCGGTTGCCCGTCACCAATTCCCAGTGCGCCTAGGTTTTGGTTCAAGTTGAGCATCAACGCTCCTGCTTGTGTGAGCCGGACGTCAGCTTCCGGCCAATCGAGTCCTTTTGCGACAATGGCATTACCCTCGTCGGGGTTCTGCTTCCACCAATCGATAGCCTCAAACCATGCGCGAATCAACTCTTTCGCAACCTGTGGAGATTCATCCAGAAAGTTTTGACTGCAAGCAATCGAGTCGGAAATCAAACCCCGCTCCCAGGTTTTGTCTGTGAGACTTGTCTTGAGCACGTGCGAACCCTCGAGTTGCAGCGACTGCTCGGTAAACGGGACAAAATTCACATCGACATCAAGATTTCCGCTCACGAACGCCGCCGCGGCGTCCTGGGGCAGCATGATGCTGTGTCTCGCAGCATCGTAAGCCAGCCCGGCTCGCTTTAAGGTCAACAGCATCCACATATGATTCAGGAATCCGTAGTCGGCAGCATAGGTTCGACCGTTGAGGTCTGCATCAGTTTTCACATCAGCAACAGCAATCATTTGGTCTAACCCGTATGACATCAGCGGCACAGCAACATGCCGGACTGGAACCTCTGCAGCAGCGGTGACCACAGTCGAGTCCATGGTTGTCATGATGCAATGGATATCACCGCTGGAAAGACCAGCGTTTCGTGCAGTGATGTCTTCAATTATCTGCACGTCAACTTCGATATTGTCTGCGAATCCTTTCTCATTGACGATGTACCACCCTCCGTAGACCGAAACCGAAATGATCGAGACTACGACTTTCTCCTTTGCACTGATAGCCGGCGGAACCAGCAGCATAAGCATCACTGCCATGCAACCGATAATCCGGGCAACTGTGTTTGAACATCTCATTTTGACACCTCCATTTTGCTGGGTCATAAAAACTATATATTTCTCACACGACTGCTCAATTCAGTCTAATTCTTGTATTTCCTCCCTCATCCAAGCAAACAACTGGGCTTCGATCTTCGCATACTCTGGCAACACCAGCATGTCTTCCTTGCGGGCGAACCTTTTTCCGTTTTTGAATTCAAGAACAACGTCGTGTTTTACCCGCCCTGGATTACTGCTAAAAAATACGACCCGGTCCGCCAGATAAATGGCTTCCTGTATGTCGTGGGTAACAAGAATTACTGTCTTTTCCTCTTGGGATAAGATTTCAATCATCATTTCCTGCATCTCCCATCGAACCTGGGCGTCCAATGCTCCGAAAGGCTCATCCATCAGCAAGACCTGTGGATTCTGCGCGAGAGTCCTGGCGATAGCGACACGCTGCTTCATGCCACCTGACAGTTCTGCAGGATAGGAATGTGCAAATTTCCCGAGGTGAAAGCTTTCGAGAAGTTTCATCGCCCGTTCCCGCGCTTCGGTTTTTGGTACTTTCAAGATATTCAGCCCGTACTCGACATTCCCCAGTGCTGTCAACCACGGAAAGGAGGTATAGGCCTGAAAAATCATTCCCCGATCCGGTCCAGGCCCATCAATGGGTTTTCCGTCTGCAAAAATCTGGCCTTCCGTAGCCTCCTCAAGACCGGAAATCAGGCGTAACACAGTCGTCTTGCCACAGCCCGAAGGTCCGACAAGTGCGGTCACTTGTGACTTCATGAAATCCAGGGAAACATCTTCTAAAGCAGTAAATTTACCGCCTAGATAACGCCTGGTCGCGCCGACACAGCGAATTACAGGCTCGCTGGAAGAATCAGTTGCAGCGTTGGTGTTCATCGACGATTTGACTATTCGGATCGTTTTCGGTTCCACGGCACGGCGTAGTAAGAAATTACCCGGAACGCAATGTCCGTCAAGACTCCGAGTACACCGATCGTTAATATTCCGGCCATGATGACGTCGGCCTTCAAGAATCTGCCTGCCCTCATCATCACCGCACCGATTCCATCTTGCGCAGCAACGATTTCGGCGATCACCAGATAAGTCCAACCGACAGCAATCATGTTTCGCATAGAGTCCAAAATGGCGGGTGAAGCAGCGCGCGCAACCACGCCAAATACGATCTGTCGTCTGGACGCTCCCATTGTCAATGCCGCTTCAATCAGCTCTTTTTGGACGGCTCTGACATTGTCCAGTATCAAGGCAATGAGAAAGAAAATCACACCCAGAAAAAGCAGTGCCATTTTCTGGGTGTCGGTCGGTCCGAACCAGACCAGCAACAAGGGGATGAACGAAGCTGCCGGGAGGTAACGAGCTCCGGAAACAACTGGATTGATCAACGCTCGCATGTTGTCAAAACACCCCATGAATATACCCAGGGGAGTGGCGACGATGCACACGGCGGCAAAACTTCCAATGATCCGAAACAGACTGATTCCGATATCGGACAGAAAATCCTTTGCAACTATAAGTGTGTAAAGCGTAGATAGAACATGCTGTGGAGACGGCAGAAATCGCTTGCTCTCCGCCGGTGTCACGTAATGCCCGATTTCCCAAATCAGAAAGAATATTACGCCGCCTGTGATTCCGAGCACCACAGACTGTCGTGGCCCTACAGGCGAGAGCAGCTTCAGTATCTGTTTCCTTTTCTGCACCCGTTCTACCTTCGAAAATTGTCAGTTTACTGTCGCGATCCGCTAACCAAGCAACACAATCGCAGGGACTATGGTAGTGTTTGAGATCACACTTCTACATATTCAATTTTCTATGCTTACATTGATAACCCGACAGGCAATAGAATTGAGGGCAGTCGGATGACCCGAGAAGATTTGGTTTTTTTGCGTGCCATTGAGGGTTGCAGAGGATTAACGGCGGTTAATGATCCCCTTGACGATCAGGCCAAAAAACGAATTGGATGCGGATCCCATTTTCAGGGAATGACCGTTAATCGCGGACAAGTGTAAAATCAATCCGACTTTTTTGAAACCAGTTTCTGAATCTGACCGTTTTTCGACATAGAAAGACAAGCATTCAATCAACATCCGTATGGAACAGAAACCTTTTCCGAAACCGCCGCCAGCTGAGCTTCTTGAAGAAGAAGTATGGATAGATCAGACCGATAGGGCCGAAGTCGGTCGAGAGCCGTTCTTTTTCGGTCGAGATGCCGAATTCGAAGCATTTCAGAAAGCTGCCAATAATCTGCGCGCAGGCAGAATCGGTGACAGCACAATGATATTTCAAGGCGCACCCGGTGCTGGCAAATCAGCGCTGATGCTTGAGTCCCTGCATGCTGGGCTGCTCGCTCCTGCCAAGGGACCGCTGACTCAATACAAATTCCCGATTCCTTGTCTGGGAAACTATCTCAGATTACAGTCATCCAGTGCATTTCAGTCATAGAATGCGGGCTGAAACCGTTTTGTCGCCAGGCTTCGCAGACCGCGACCGCAAGCGCATCTGACAGATTGAGACTGCGGTTTTCCGGTGCCATGGCAAGCGTCACGTGCTGGTCGACATCGAATTTTGAACGAATGCCGGCGGCAAGTCCTGATGGGCGTAAAGCCCAAATCCATGCTCAACTCCGCCCGGTGTAAATCTTCCAGGAATCAAAAAATCGGATTGACCTTGCGCTTGTCAGCAATTGACGGTTATTCCCATTTTTTACCGCTGCATTCTCTTATAGCGGACTTCAAGTCAGTCATGAATACGTCGATAGTCCTCGATTTTCTTGGTGAATTTCGGGTTACTACGTAAAACGGCGATTTGTAGGTAATGTAATCTGGAGAAATTGCTTTCATGTGATTTTGCTTGACCCATTCCATGGTGTAGTGAACGGGTAGAAACCCGATATGGCTACCGCCCAAGATAAGTATTGCTTGTGCTTCAAGTGACTGGGCGACACCAATATTGACTTCCGGGTCATGTTCAAGCTGACTGATGTCATGGTGATTCAGATACCCGCGAGTGACCTTTCGAGACCGTCTGACTTCAGCTGGCACGTTCTGCAAATCGTGCAATTGTGCGATCGGGTGTGCGAATCCGCACATCAGATGGTTGGTTTCCGAATAAATCTTTCTGTATCTTAATCCCGGTACCTTTCTCTCGAATGTTCCAATTCCTATGTCCGTATCTATATTCAGCAGTGACCGCTCTATATCGCCTGGCAGAGCGGCAGTTTCGATGGAGATCGTGACGCTGTGGTCGCGCTTGTTGAACTTGTTCAATGCCGAAACGATCGGACAATTTGGATCGGTTACCACATTGTCAATGAGTACGATATTCAGGTAACCGCTCAACTTGCCTTTCAGTTCACCTGTAGCGTACTGAAACTGCTCGTGCGCCTTAAACAGCCGCAGTGTCTCCTCGTATACATGTTTACCCTTTTCCGTCAGCTTAAAGCCGCCACGTCCGCGCTCGCAAAGATTGATTCCCAGCCGAGCCTCCAGATTGATCATCTGGTGACTGATCGTTGATTGGTTGATATTGAGGACGGCCTCGGCGTTCGTGAAGCCATTGCACTCGACCACCGCCCGAAATACCTTCAGTTGACGAATATCGATATCTGATAGCTGGATAGTCATTGCAACGTCCCTTGATATCCTGAAACTGTCATGTAGTATTTCTACTGGTCTTTATGCTGTCGGGCAGACAGTCGCCTCATTGAACAAGCAGGTTTCCAGTTCATGATTAGGTAGTGATTTTATTTCGACTCGCCCGTCATGTCTACTGCATTGCCGTTGGGTCAGGGCGGAGAAATTCTTGTATGGAAACCTCTCGGATTGCAAGCGCAAAGTTTGCGAGTTGATAAACACAACCCGGGGTTCGGTCGTAAATCCGGCCTGCCATTGAGGAGGCATGAATGCTGTCCGTGTGCCATGATGATTTTCGCACACAGGACACCTGATCTAAATTTCGGTTTGCATGCTCCGGTACAACTACTCTGGCTCTTCCTGCGCAGGCATACCTTTATCTTGATGATCCGCTCACCGCAGTCTTGCTGTTCACCACAAAGATCTCCACCTGCCGCGGCGGCACTAACCGCAAGCTCCATCTACTGGAACTTACGACTCCGATCGTGAAACCCCGGCCACAGGCTTGCATCGCCACGAAGCGCACCTTTGAAAAACTCTCAGTCTGAAGTCAATAACCCGACCGTTGGGTTGAACATCATTCAGATTGCACCAACCGGCGTGCTGGTCGGCGGTTGTGATCCACGGCGCTAAGGTGTGGCCGCGGATCGCGAGTCTTCCCGTCGAAATGCCGGCTGCGATAACCGCAACCGGCACTTACAGCAATAGAACCGATATCAGTCGTGTGCCGCGAACGGATGCGACGCACTTTTCTGGGCGATCACTTCCTGTGCGGTCGGCTTGCCGGTAACAGCCCGCCTGAGGGCTTCCCTCGTCGCCTCGTAGTTGTAGTCCTGGATCTTTGCATCATCTTCGGCGTCCCAGTGAATGAACACACCAACACAAATGAACAGATCATCAGCCTCATCAGCCGGGATCGTGCCATCTTCCACGCTGTCGATTACCGCCATGGCAACACCTCTTTGTGCCGGTCCGAACATCTGCACCGCCTGTTTCGCACCTTTCATGGTCACCTTATTGAACATTACGGTGTTCGGCTTCGCCGGAACGTTGGGTGACGCAACTGCGAGCAAACTTGTGAAGCCGTCCTTGTTGTTGCACAACGTATTGCAAAATGCCGTTTCGACGGCAGAGCCGCGCGGGCCGAGTAACAGGTCGATGTGAGCAACTTCATTGCCGTCACCGACCAAAGATTCCCCTACTCTCACATTATCAATCGTCATCTTATCCTCTCCTTTTCCATTGAAAATCGGTATAGACATCCTGCCGGAAATCTATCAGTTTTGTACGAGTCAGTTACGTCAACTAATTTACTTCATTTACAAGCTGGTGTGCAAAGAGAGTTGCGACTGTCAGGTCGGCACTGGTGCCCGGATTGATATCCCGCTGTTTCCATTGGGTATCGACAGATAGCAATTGATCAAATAACGCACCAGTCAATCCTGCTTGCTGAAACTTGCGACATAGTTCACCGGCCTCATTCTGCACCTCTTTGGCAACTGCCAGACCGTGCTGCCTGCACACGTGGGTATCCGGGTATGCACTGAGATAACAAAGATATAAACCGGTCACAGATTCGGATTGGTCTGAATCGAATTGCGCCATTGCGTCAAATCCGAACTGAAACACGTCCGCAAACCCGGTCGCATACTGGCGGGCGATCATGTCCGATTCCTGAGCGAACGCCATAATCTCCCGAATCGTCGCATTCACAGGTTCGCAGACATCATGACGGGCGGACTTTCCGAGTCCGGACGGGGCAGCCAACCGGATGGCATCGACAATCAGTCTCGAGCGCTGAATACCCAAGGCCTCAATCTCATCATGCACAGATTGCTGAAGTGTTTTGGTCGGCATTGCGCTGCACGCCTGTGCAATCGGAACACACAGCAGAATAATCCCCAAGTTCGTATTCATTGCCACTGCCTGTCGCGTTGCCTGAACCGACTGGTAAATCTTCTGTGCAGTCCCCAGTTGAGAATTCCCAAGGACACCCGCCACCGCGTATGCACTTTTGAGGAAGTGTTCGACTTCCATGCCGTGACCGGCAGCGAAACAATGAACATTACCGGGTTTGACTGCCGTCAGCTCGCTTACGCAAGCATGCCAGAACATCCTGGTCATGGAACAGTCAAATTCGGTGGTTGCCTTTGTGTTCCACTTTTCGATTCGCTCGACAAGCGAGTGGGGAATCTCGCGTTGTGGCGACCCGACCATTCAGTTCAAACCATGATTGGAGCTGTGATTCATGCCTGGTGGCGACCGTCACGGGCGTTCGCTACCGACGGTCCGGCATCAGGAATGGTCCCAACTTCACTCTCAGACCGGGTTCGATCTCGCCTGGAGACTCATCCTCAAGAATCAGGTCCACCCGATGCGCATTTGCAATGTCCGAAACGATATGCAGTCCCATCCCGGCTCCCGGCTGGCCTTGGTTCAACCGGATGAACGCCTTGGTCGCCCGCTCGCGGTCCTCGGCCTTGATTCCGTTTCCGGAGTTGGAGACTACGATTGTCATTCCGCGCGCATCGTGCTCAACGCAGATCATGATCCTGCCATCATCAGGCGTATATTTTGCGGCATTGGCCAGCAAATTGCTGATCGCGGTTTTCAGATGGACTTCCGACGCGAGAATGATTCTTGAATCAAACGCCTCCTCGTCGATTTCGACCTGAATCCCTTTCTCCGCGGCGAGTTGCCAAAATTCGGATTCCGCGTCATTCATCTGGCACTTTTCGATCAGATCGCGCAAAGTTATTTCCACTTTCACAACCGGCTCATTCTTGATGCAGAGCAATTCATACAGACCATCGATTCCGGTCCGAAGATTGATAACAGCATCAGCGGCAGCGGTGACTGTATCAGCCAACCGCCGGTTGTCATCGGACTTCTCGATTGCCCGTTTCATCTGATGGATGTGGCTCTCCACGCTCCAGACATCACTCATGATCCGATGGGCAATTTCCTGCGTAGCGAGCTTGCTGTGCTGGGCATTGGTCTGAATTCTGTCCAGCATCTCGTTGAACAGTTTCGCAGTCTTTTCGATCTGGTCCTCTCGCTGTTCCAGCGGGATCCGTTCGCCCAAGTCGGTTCCGTCCATCACATCGCTGATGGTCGTATTGAAATCCTGCATGCGCCGGGCAAGATACCTGGAGAAAATCCTGGAGCCCCAGATACTCAGCATGATCATGAACAGGGCAAATAAAGTCCAGTAAATCGGCTTGTCCAGGAACGCGTTGGTGGTGAACTTCCTTCCGACAAGAAGAACGTAGGTATCGTAAATCCTTATCGCCCTGCCGTAGTACTCATACAAGTCACCTTCGTAAGACACTTTGAAACGGCCGCGGCCGTATTTGTCATAGTCAAACTCCGGCTTCGACAGCAGGTTTCCAGCCAGCCAGTTTGCGTTGAACCGGTCGGCATCCCATAGCAAATATACATACGGACCGGTGGGGATCTGGGTATGGCTGCGATCCGCAACAATTCTCACCAGCTTCGACTTTGAATGCGGCTCCCCGTCACTCGAAAAGTTCGAACTGACAATCTCTCGCATCTCATCGTCCAGAAGATCGTACTGGTACTGAACCGTGAAATACCCCATGACCGACCAGGTCACGATGAATGCCACACCGATCAGGGTCGCGAACACGACCGCAAGAATGAAACTCGAGTTCCTGAAATGGAAAAAAAGCCTTTCCTTAATGGCGATCACACACGGTCTCCTGCATCAATGGGTGTTGACAGTCTACAGTCCGCACGATTGCGATCGGGACGCGACCGTTCTATTCGGTCAGTCCCAATGCCTGGTGCCGCAAGACATAGCCGTCCCCGACCATTTCGACGAATTTTTCCTGATTCGAGGTTTGCTCGCGATATTTCGAATTCAGATTGGAAATGTGAGTTGCGATGGTCTTTTCGTATTTATCCTTTCTGATGGCAGACTTCCACACTGCATCGTGAATTTCCTCTCGGGTCACGATACTGCGCGGCTTCCTCATCAGAACCTCAAGAATATCCCGCTGCATTTTTGTACATTTGATTTGCGTACCGCGCACATTGAGAACCCATGTCTGGAGGTCGAGCGTGAAATCGCCCACTGAGATTTTCGGCTTGTCGGCGCACTGCTTTTCGTTTTTCCAGCTTGATATCGTGGACTCGATTTTCTGCGGCAGTTTTTCGCGGATCGTTGTCGGATTCAGATCCTTTTTCCTGAGAAATCCGTTGATCCCGGCTTTCTTCATGTTGAGCACATCATCTTCAGCCGGGATGTACGCACTGACCGCAAGAATTGGCATGACATGACCCTTGTCGCGAAGATACTCAGCGAATTCGACGCCGTTGTTATATCTTCCGTATGGGTTGCTCTCGTTGAGCTTTCTATCCAGAATAACCAGGTCATACACGGACTTTTCGATTTTACCCATGGCATCGAGGCCGTCAACTGCGGTATCAACCTGATATCCGGCTTCAGTCAAAACTTCCGTAAAATCCTTTCGAATGACTTCCAAGTCCTCGATCAACAGAATTTTCCGCTTCCTATCCATTGCTGCTGTCTCCCACAGCGTCGAACAACATGTGATTTAGTCTATTAGAATTTGCACCCCATAGCAAGAAAAGAGCCCGTCGCCGGATTTGCATCCGCGACGGGCAAAAGAGGAGTTTGGAGGAAAAATCAGAACGTGAAACCCATCAGGACAGGTCCACTACAGTAAAACTCTTCGAACCGTTGCGCTCGATGTGCAGCAACACCTTGTCTGATCCGGATTCAGCAATCTTCTCAAAGCTGCCGAGGAACTGATCTACCGAACTGACAGTCTGGCGATCCAATGAGTGAATGACATCACCCGGACGCAAACCGGCCGTCTGCGCCGGACTTCCAGGCATGACCTCAACAACGACGATTCCATCGACACCGTCGCTGATGTCCAACTGCGCTCTCAGTTCCGGATTCAATTCCGAGAGCTTGATTCCGATTGATGGCTGATCCCCATCATCCTGAGCAACCGTCACTTCACCGTTGCCTGCCATGTCACCGATCTTGACGTCCAGGGCAACTTTCTCCCCGTCCCGGATGACGACCACGGTCACCTCTTGCCCGGGCTTGGTCTGCCTGACCATGGATTGCAGGGATACGACTTTGTCAACCGGTTTGCGGTCATATTCAACAACGATATCTCCAGCCATGATTCCAGCATTATTTGCCGGACTGTCTGGATAGACATCCGCGACCAGCGCGCCCCACTGTCCCTGAGATTCCTCTTCCAGGCTCAGGATGCCCGCCATGTCAGGCGTAATGTTCTGGATCAGGACGCCAAGCTGCCCGCGTGAAACCCTGCCATTGTCGATCAGTTGGTAAGACACATGTTTCAACACTTCGGACGGCACCGCGAAATTCAGACCGACACTGGTTCCAGTAGGCGAGAAAATCAGGGTGTTCAGACCAATCACCTGGCCTGCTGTGTTGAAAAGCGGTCCCCCGGAATTTCCTTCATTGATCGCTGCGTCGACCTGAATGAGAGGAACTTGTGGCGCTGCCGTGGGCATCGTTCTGGCTTTCGCTGAGAGCACACCCAGAGTCACAGTACCGGTCAATCCGAATGGATGACCGATCGCAACAACCCAGTCGCCGACCCGGACTTGCTCAGAGTTTCCGAATTCGACGTACGGAAACGACGCCTCGCTTTCGATTTTCAGGACCGCAAGATCCGCCAGGGCATCCTCACCAACCAGTTTGGCCGGGTATGAGGTTCCATCCATCGTCGTGACCAGAATCTGTTCAGCATCGTCAATGACATGATGATTTGTGATCACGTACCCCTTGGTATCTATAATCACTCCCGAACCGCCTACTTGCTGGCCAAATCTTCTTCGTTCCTTGCGAGGTCTGCGATTGTCGTGCGGAATCATCTGTTCAGGACTGAAATCTTCCCAGAACTTCAGATAAGGTGAATTTCGCAATTCTTCCGGCAAGTTGAAAAAGAATTTTTCCATCGTGTTCGAACTTTCAACCAGCTTGCTTTTCTGGACATGGATGGACACCACGGTCGGTGCGACGGCCTCAACCAGATCTGCGAATCCTGTGTGCATGACGTTGGCGCTCAGGCCTGAATTGACCGGAGAGCTATCCGTCGCGAGCACAGAGGGTATGGATCGCGTGAGCAAGAGTGCTGAAATCGACACGATGACTGCCACAGCAATCCACCAGTGAATCGGCGAACGTATAATTTTTGATTTCATATTGGACTCCTATCCAAAATAGTCATGCGATTGAGTCAATACGATAGCCCTATGGAAAATTACTGCAGTTAAGAATCGGTTAATGTTTTCGACTTTGAAACGTTGGTGCGGACCGACCCTGCAATGAATTGCACCCGACATGGCTTGAGCTTCGACGTCGTGATTGTCGGCGGTGGAATTATCGGCAGTGCGATCGCTTACTTTATCTCCTCGGATTCCGATTTCGACGGTTCAGTTGCGGTCATCGAGAAAGACCCGACCTACAGCGATGGAGCCACCGCACGCTCAGTGGGCTCGATCCGCCAGCAGTTTTCCACACCGGAGAACATAAAAATCTCGCAATACGGTTTCGAATTTCTCAAAAACGCCGGAACCGAATTGCAGGTGCACGGTACAAGTCCGGAAATCAACCTGACTGAATCGTCATACCTCATCTTGGCCACCGAGGATGGGATCGGACAGCTTCGGTCCGCGCACGACATTCAGCTCAGCTGCAACGCGTCGGTGGACTTCATGAATGCGCAAGAAGTCTCGCGCAGGTTTCCGTGGCTCAACACAGATGGAATTGCCGCCGGTTGTCAGGGGCGCGGCAGTGAAGGCTGGTTTGACCCCTACAGCATGCTGATGGCGTTCAAGAACAAGTCTCGTTCACTCGGGGTATGCTATATCGAAGAGGAGGCCGTCGCGGTGCGGCACAAGGACAATCTCGTCATCGCGGTGGAACTGGCGTCCGGTACCGAAGTCGCCTGTGATCTGATCGTCAATGCCGCCGGTGCCCGATCCGGCCTTTTTGCCCGCCTGTCAGGCATTCCCCTGCCTGTCGCCCCCAGGAAAAGATGCGTCTTTTCCTTCAAGGCTGCCGCGCCGATCGACAATCTGCCGCTTGTGGCAGATCCGGCGGGATTCTATGTACGACCGGATGGTGACAGTTATCTTTGCGGATGGACACCAGCGAAAACGGACCCGGATCCGGACAGTGATTCCCTGGTGGTGGACTACGAGATTTTTGACGAGATTCTGTGGCCGGCACTGGCCCATCGTATTCCCCGGTTTGAGGCGATCCGACTCGACAGGGCCTGGGCCGGACATTATGACTACAACACGCTCGACCAGAACGGAATCATCGGCAGACATCCTGAAATCCCAAACTATTTCGTTGCGACCGGATTCAGCGGGCACGGCGTTCAGCAGGCACCGGCAGTCGGTCGGGCTGTTTCAGAACTGATAATCCGCGGTCGGTATGTCTCAATTGACCTGACCAATCTGGGTTATGAGAGAGTGCTCAGCAACACAGGGTACCCGGAGCACAACATCATCTGATCCGAAGCGACCCGAAACAGGGCACCCGTCAGGCGGGAATGCTGAACTTCTCCTTCAGGCTTTCGGGGACCGGGCGTATCACCCCGGACCCTCCGGGCAGCACATTGCGAATCTCCGACAGAGCCAGATCAAAATCATCGTTTACAACCAGATAATCGTAGTCAACGCAGTGTTGCATGTCATCCATAGCGGCGGTCAGTCGCCTCTCGATGGTATTGTCCGAGTCCCGTCCACGACCGATCAGGCGCTGTCTCAAGACCTCAATGGAAGGCGGCAGGACAAATACCTTGATGATGTTCGCAAACCTGGCCTCGACCTGCCTTGCTCCCTGCCAGTCGATCTCTAGAACTACATTTTTTCCTGATTCGAGTTCCCGCATGACCGTCTGGCGGGCGGTGCCGTAGTAGTTGTCGTATACCTGTGCGTACTCCAGGAACTCACCGGCCTCGATCATGCGTCTGAACTCCTGTTCGGTCACAAAATGATATTCGCGTCCGTCGACTTCATTGTCGCCGATTGTTCGGGTGGTGTGGGACACCGAAAGGACGACCCGGTCGGTATTTTCGACCAGGGCTCGGGCGAGGCTGGACTTGCCGGCTCCCGACGCCGCCGAGATGACGATGAGCGCGGATTCAGTTGCCGGCATTGCAGCTACACGATGTTCTGAATCTCTTCACGGATTTGCTCCAGTACAACTTTCATGTCAATCATCAACGCACCAAGCGGTTGATATGCGCACTTCGCAGAGATGGTATTGGCCTCCCGGCTAAGTTCCTGGAGAATAAACCCCAATCTCTTGCCGGCGACCTCCTCTTGGAGCAACACGCGCTCCAGCTCAACCGCATGCAAGCGAAAGCGCTCGACTTCCTCACTGACATCACCTTTCATCAAGGCGATGGCGATTTCCTGAGCCACCCGCTCCGGGTCAACATCGAATTCAAGCGCCTGCAACCGACTCTCCAATCGCTCACGCTCCGCCTGCACGGCCGCCTCGACCATCTCAACCATCTGATCCTGGTATCGGGAGAGTTCACCGATCTTCCCGTTAAGCAGCATCCGAATCTGACCGCCCTCCCGCAGACGATCGCCCTTGAGTTCAGTCAGCAACTCTTCGAAGGCTGCCATGACAGTCTCGTCGAGTCGGGTGTTCTCCTGTGTGGCCGATTTGAGCACACCCGGCCAACTGAGGAGATCGCGAGCCGACATGGGCGAAGAATCCGGAGCGAGTTCCTGAACTGAATGCACATGCCTGAGTACGTTGTCCAACGCTTTGGGGTCCACTTCCTGCAGATCAGACTGGGCAGCTGAGTCATCGAATCTCAACGTGATGTCAATTCTGCCGCGGCTGAAACCGGTTGAGAGCAACTTTCGGCATTCCGCTTCCAGCGGTGCGAACCTTTCCGGCACTCGAACTGACAGGTCCAAGCCGCGATGATTGAGCGATCGCGCCTGCCACTGAACAACCCCCCATTGTGTCTCGACGATTCGCGTCGCGAATCCGGTCATGCTGGATATCATCTCACTTTCAACCTATGTACAACCCATCAGCTCATGCATGGTTCGTCGTGACCACGCAATCAAATCCAAAAATATAATCCAACTGTTTTCTATAATTCCTGTGAAATTTTTTCATTACTCCTGAAAGCATCATCGCTTTCATTCATTTGCCGCGAACACTATAGGAATCATGAACGATACCAATCTTGAAAACTGCCACTACGCTGCAGAAATTTCCGACCTCGAAGACAGGGAACCTTATCCGGTTGATATCGCAGGTGAGGAAATCGCCCTTGTTTTGATGGACGACAACATCTTTGCGATCAACAATATCTGCACACATGAATATGCCTGCCTTTCAGATGGGTATATCGAAGATGACCGCATTGTGTGCCCGCTTCATCTCGCTGAATTCGAAGTCAGGACCGGCGCGGTAGTCGAAGATCCCGCGGAAGAGGACTTGCAGACGTATCCGGTGGTTGTTTCCGAAGGCAAGGTTTACGTCCAGGTTTGACGCACAGATTCATTGTGCGAATTCACGACGAGCCAAGCAGCTGATCGATCAGTCCTGCGGCCTTGCGTCTGCCGTCTGCCGCTTGCATATGCGCACTGGTCGCGACCAGCCGAGTGCGCATGTCCTCATCTGTAATCAGGGTGCGCAAGGCTGAGACGAATTCACCATCGGTCCAATTGGCCCGGTGCATCTTGAGACCGTGACCGGTTTCCTGAACCCGGGTGGCATTGTCATGCCCGTCCCATACATACGGCATGATCAGGGCGGGTTTGCCGAAGTAGAGACATTCGTTGAAACTATTGTTGCCACCGTGATGTATGACCGCGTCCACCTGGGAGATAACCGACGGTTGAGGATACCATGAGGCAATGTGGACATTGCCGGGCAGCTCGCGGTACGCGTCCGAATAATCACCGACATTGACCAGCACCCTGAATTCGTGCTGACCCAACACCTCGATCATACGATTGAGAAGATCGGTGTCACCGGAGCCCAGACTCCCGAAACTCAAATAGATCAGGGGACATTCATTCTGATCTCCGAAGTCAGGAATGGTGTAGGCCTCTTCTGACCGCACACAACCCTCAAGATATTGAAATCTTGCCGGGTCCAGACTGTTTTTCCTTCGATACTGCAGAGGTTCCGGGTACAGCAGCAGATTCATGTAGGGCGATGCCTCAAAAAACTCGCCGAGTGGATAGGGCGTCTCACCACAGGATCCGATAAAGTCATTGAAGTCGTCGTGTATCGGCTTGATCACCTCATTGAAGCGGCTGTTATAAGCGTCGAAGCAGGCCCGGTCTGACTCGCCGCAACCTGACAGATGGGGCGGAATCCAGGGATCTGTGATTTCATTCTCACTGCAGGAAATGATGCGAATCCATGGGACACCGAAGCGTTTCGCGGCGGGAAACAGAACTACATTGTCGATACAGATCAGATCCGGATTCAATTCACCCAGTACCCCGGGCAAATCCTTTTCGGCCCATTTGGCGGTGTCGACAATGGCCTCCCAGCACTCCTTGACATAATTGTCTATCTGTTCATGTGGAGTGAGGTTGAAGTTCGGAATGTGCCCATCAATGAATGTCGACCAGTACTTGGCCATCTGTTCCGCGGACATCGGCTCGGAAAGGTTTACGATTCTGCATTCGAAACCGTATCCTTCATAAACCTCCGCAAATCCCGGGTCGGTGAGAAACACACAACGATGTCCCAAATCCCTGCACGCTTGGGCGATCCCGACAGAATTCAGCGCCGGTCCGAATGCCTCTTCTGGAAAAAAAGCGATTGTTTTGCGGGTTTCCATGGGCTGATCCTCCTAAGTTCCTGTCATGCCGTTCGAATTCACCGCGACTATTGTAATCGGTATATCGAGGTGAGCGCAGTATCTGATAGTGATCGACAACAGGAAAACGGCATGAACGGGCCGGGGGCGGGCTGGCCGGATGGCGACCTCGCAACTTCACACTTCGCCCCAAGCGTCCAATTCTATAATGTACAAGGCCTTAGCCTTTCATCATCTGTATTTTCAAGCCGGTCAGCCGTCAACATTGCCCCAGTTTCTGAAAAGATTCGTTAAGTTTCTCATTCCAGTCGTAATCATTGCTGCCGGCGTAGTGGGATTTGGCCTGCTGAAAGTCGAGGAAGTCCAAGAGCAGCCCGAGGTACAGGAGGAACGCGCATGGCTCGTCGACACCCAGGCGATCGAGAAGCAGACGATCAATCCATCAGTCAGGCTCTATGGGCGTGTGGTAACCCCGACATTCTCCACCCTGAGCGCAATTGTGGACGGGGAGATCATCCAGGTCAATGTCAAATCCGGTCAGTCGGTTGAAGCCGGAGACGTGCTGATTCGATTGGATTCAAGGAATCTGGAAACCCAGTTGCGGCAGGCTGAAGCGGAATTGCGCAGGGTCCAGGCATCCATTGCCAGAGAGTCGCAGCGACTTGTCACTGACCAGGAGATT
The DNA here is from genome assembly GCA_028820695.1 of Acidiferrobacterales bacterium. Classification (NCBI taxonomy): domain Bacteria; kingdom Pseudomonadati; phylum Pseudomonadota; class Gammaproteobacteria; order Acidiferrobacterales; species Acidiferrobacterales bacterium. Next base: position 41,271 of record JAPPIB010000048.1, read on the forward strand.
CTGGAACACGAGAAAAGACTTCTGCAACTGGCGAATGAATCTCTCGAACGTGCACGAACGCTCAAGAGCCGCAATCTGATCGCCCAGGCCGATTTTGATTCGTTCGAACGTGCGGAACAACAGGCTCACCTTGCGGTCACTGCCAGGGAGGCGGCGATTCGGGAATATGACAGCCGTGTGGCTGTAATCGAAGCCGACGTCGAACGCATCCAGGCGTCACTCGACAAGACTCGGCTCGATATTGAGGATACGGTCATCTCCGCACCCTATACCGGTCGTGTTACAGAGGTTCTTGTCGGAGTCGGAAACCAAGTCAGAAATGGCACCCAATTGCTGTCCATGTATGATCACAATAATCTGGAAGTGCTCTCGATGATCCCGAATCGCTACGTCAGCGAGATTCGAAATTCCGTAGCTGACGGTTACCACCCTCAAGCCGCGGCGGAACTGGACGATCACGTGCTGAAACTTACATTCGACCGTCTGGGATCAATAGTTGATCGGGGTCGCGGCGGGGTCGACGCATATTTCGGCCTGGTCACAAATCCACTGCAACCGGAACTGTCCCGATCCATTCAACTTGTACTGACCCTGTCGCCGGTAGCGGACGCTTTCGCAATTCCCTATCGGGCTGTTTTCGGACTGGACAGGGTATACAAGATCGAAGCGGGCGCGCTGAAATCAGTGACCATCAAGCGCCACGGTCAGGTCTTCCGTAACGGAACCTCCCTGGTGGTCGCGACAAGCGACGGACTCACGGATGGCGACGTACTGGTGACGACCCAGCTGACGAACGCAATTGATGGGCTCAAGGTCAAACCCTACGACGGTGGGTAATGCCCGACCGTCTGTTGTCCAATGGCGTACCAACCCAGCCAGCAAAGACACTTTCTTGAACTGATTGCGGCGCATCCGGTTGCCGTGAATGTGTTCATGGTCGTCATACTGGCGGTCGGGGCGTTCTCGATATCGAGGTTGAACATTCAGTTCCTCCCGGAGATCCAGGTCAACTTCATAACCGTCACCACCAATTGGCCGGGTGCGGCTGCCGAAGATGTCGAGCGGTCGATTACGAATCGTCTGGAACTTGACCTCAAGAATCTTGATGAACTCAAGCAGATGACGTCCTACTCGAGTTTGGGAAGTTCTGTTGTGGTACTCGAGTACGGGGAGAATGCTGACATTGACACGGCCAAAGATGATGTGTCGCGCATTGTCGACCCGCTGGTCAGGCTGCTGCCGGAAAACGCCGAGCGGCCGGAAATTGTCGCCTTGAGAATCTATGAAGATGTCGCAAGACTGATTGTCTCCGCCCCTTCTCTCGAACAGCTGAGAACTCTCGCCAATGAGTTCCGGGACGAGCTGTTGAGAAGAGGAATTGAGAGGATTGAGATTCTGGGATTGCCGCAAGAGGAGATCGCCATTCAGATTCCCGGTGAGTCGCTTCGCGATCTGGGACTGTCGCTCAATCAGATCGGGCGCATCATTCAGTCGCAATCCAAGGATGAATCGATCGGAATTTCCGGTCGGGATGACGCCGCCCGACAAATTCGGGTTTTGGACCAGCGGCGCGATTACATCGAGTTTGAGCAGGTGCCCATCGCTGCGGATTCAGACGGACGCCTGATCATGCTCTCCGACATCGCAACGATCGAGCAGCGGCCCAAACCGGATCAATTGCAGGCCTCGTTCAAAAACCGACCGGCGGTTGAGTTGCGCATCAAGCGATTGGGATCCGGTGATACCCTGAAAAGCGCCAAGATATTGAAGGATTGGAAAGCTGAGGCCGAGTCCGTCCTTCCAGCCGATGTGGAGCTTTCCATATACACTGATCAGTCGATCTCGCTTCAGGGACGGCTCGACACGCTGGTCAATAACGGGTTGATCGGCCTTTTGCTGGTACTGGTTGTTCTTTATCTGTTTCTCAACGCGAGACTGGCGTTCTGGGTTGCTGTGGGCATTCCCATAGCGCTGTCTGGCGCACTGGCCCTCCTTCTTGCCCTCGGCGGAACACTGAACATGATTACGATGTTTGGCTTTATCATGACCATCGGCATTCTTGTAGACGATGCCATTGTTGTCGGTGAGGAAGCCCTGAGTCAGTTCGAGGAGAAGCCCCATCCACTCAAAGCGGCCTACGGCGCGGCACGCCGTCTGCTGATTCCGGTTCTGGCTGCATCTTTGACGACGATACTGGCATTTTTACCTGTCATCCTGGCCACCGGCGTGATCGGGACTTTTCTGGGATTTATCGCGCTCGTAGTTGTCTGCGTCGTCCTGACATCGCTGATCGAGGCCTTTCTGATCCTTCCGGGCCACCTGCGGGGATCGTTCCAAAAAATGCAATACAACATCGCCCGTGCCAAGTCAACCGTCATGGATCGGATACTGAGTGTGGTCCGGGATCGCTGGTATCGCTCAGCACTCAAGCTCTCGATCAGACATCCGATTACAGTGATTGCAACCGGCATTTCGCTTCTGATCCTCACCGTGGGCCTGTTTACATCCGGGCGCCTGAGCTACAGTTTCTTCCCCACTCCGGAATTGAACCTGCTGTTCGCGAATGTAAGCTTTTCAGCTGGCACTCCGGAAAAGACTGTCGACGAGTACATGGAGTACGCCTATGACGCGCTGCTTGAAACCGAGTCGGATTTGGGAGGCAACCTCATCGTTTCGTCATTGATTTTTCACGGTGCCAATTTCAATGTCAGCAGCGACTCCCTGATCAGGGGGTCCAACAACGGAAACATCATGGTCGACCTGGTTCATTCGGACGATCGGGATGTGCGCACGACGGAATTTGTCCGTCGATGGGAGAGCAAGCTCAAGCACGTCCCCGGACTTGAGAAATTGGTGGTGGTGACACCTCTCGGCGGTCCGCCCGGGCGGGATGTCGAGGTCCGGTTCAGCGGTTCAGATAAGACTGTTGTCAAGAGTGCAGCCCTCGAACTGAGTGAGTATCTGCGAGAGATACCGGGGGTGTATGCAATCGAGGACGATACAAGCTACGGCAGACAGCAGCAGATACTGTCGCTGACACCTCTGGGCGAGGCGCTTGGCCTGTCAGTCGCTGATGTCAGTCAACAGTTGCGGGCATCAATCGAGGGGTTGACTCTGCAGTCATTCACAACCCGGAATCAGGAGATTGATGTCAGGCTTATGCTCCCTGACAGTGAAAAACACCAACTCAGCGAATTTGAGAATATTCATGTCATACTTCCGTCCGGGGAGTCCATCGCGTTGCTTGATGTCGTTGAGATAGAAAGTAGCAGGGGGTTCGATACGTTGCGGCACGCCGACGGCGAATTTGCGATTGAAGTCAATGCCAGCGTAGACCCCCGAATTGCCAATATTACAGATGTGTCAACTTTTCTCGACGAGGAGGTGCGCCCGGCAATCATCGCCAAACATGGGGTGAAGTGGTCGGTCGGCTCCCGACAGGAGGATCAGGAGCGCACTGAGGAATCAATGAGAAATGGGTTTATCCTTGCGATGGCCCTGATCTACCTGACCTTGGCACTGGTATTCGGTTCCTATATCTGGCCTGTCGTAGTCATGCTGACCATTCCATTCGGCATTGTCGGCGCACTATGGGGACATCTTTTCCTTGGACTGGATTTCACGATCCTGACAATGCTGGGCATCATCGGGCTCTCGGGAATCGTGGTGAACAATGCGATCGTCCTGATCGTCTTTTACAAACAGAACCGGTACGACGCCGGAAAGAATCTCGAGCAAGCCATGCTGGACGCCGGATGTCAGCGGCTGCGACCGATCGTCCTATCCAGCCTGACCACCATCGTAGGACTGACGCCGCTTCTGTTCGAGAAGTCAACTCAGGCACAGTTCCTCATTCCGATGGCCGCAACGCTGGTATTCGGACTCGCATTCTCAACCGTGCTGGTGCTGTTTTTCATCCCGTCACTGCTTGCTGTGATCGAAAGGATACTGGACCGACTGCGGCGGTCGGAACCTGGACTTGAGGGTGCCGAGGAAGTCAGCGAATCAGCATGAGACCGTGCGGCGGCGCTTTGCTGCGACAAGAGTTCTCACAAATCGAACGTTACTGAAAATGGCTTGTGGTCCGAACCGACGGCGTCGGAATCAATTCTGCACGACTCGATACGGTCGCTCAGTGAATAGCTGACAAAACAGAAATCCATACGAACGCCTTCCCCCCGTCGTTCGGCGGTGACCCCCGCCATCTCGCTGTTCCCGCAATGGGTCCAGGCATCGATCAGTCCCGTTGGATTGACAATTCGGCCACCGTAATCTGATACGGGACCAGCGACCGCGGTATATTCTTCAGAGTCCGGTGTGAAATTGAAATCGCCCATCAAGATCGACTCGGCCGGCATATCCGCAAGATTGACTTCCTGATCGAAATCCGTCACAGATGCATCGCCTGCAATCGGCCCGCCCTCAACAACCGCTTCCCGATCGATTCGGAGCAGTTCGTGCAGCTGACGCATACGGGTGCAGGCACTGATATGTGTGAGATGCACGGAATACACGCGAATCTTTCGAGCACCGAACGAGATAACACCCTCCAGGGCGCTTCTTTGGATACTGAGAGGTCCGGTCGACGCGTATTTGGGCAGCAGATGATTTCTGGACGTGATGATCGGTTGTCTGGAGAGCAGCATGTTGCCGAACTGACGGCGACGGTGTCTGACTGTCCCGTCGTCGCTCATATCATCCGCATCGATGTCCACCCCGGCACCGTATACCCAGTGATAACCACCCAGTTTCCCGGCCAATTCCGCGACCTGGTCGATATCACCTGAGCGCGGAAAATATCTTTCCACCTCCTGCAAGGCGATGACATCCGAGTCGCTGACTGTATCAGCGATTCGCCCGAGATCGATTCGGCCGTCCAGGCCGCGGCCATACTGAATATTGTAGGTCGTAAACTTGATCATGGCGATTTCAAGGTGAAACCGTGATGTCACGCATTGAATTGTGAGATTCCGAACATATTGCGCTCATTATCCGTCACCACCGCATAAACTCCAATACCCGCTTCCAGTTGGGGACCGAACAGGACAGACCCGCCGAGTTCCCTGCATATCCGTTCAGTCCGAGAGAGGCTGGCAACCCGGACGAACGGCAGCCAAAGCGCCTTCCCGGACGTTTCATTCAGTCTGGAGTGCATGCTCGCAACCGCCTTTGCGCCGGAGGTGAAAATCCAGGAGTATTCATCGGTCGACGAACGTCTCTTGTCAGCGTTCCAGCCAAAAACCGAACCATAAAACTCCAGCGAGTCCTGTGGATCGGATGAGGTCAGCTCAAACCAGCAGATCATCCCGGGTATGTTTCCGCGATCGTGACCGGTATGATGGACCGGTTGCCACAGACTGAAGACAGCCCCGTTCGAATCCTTGCAGACGGCCATGACCCCCGCATCCATCACGTCCATCGGTGGCATGATCACCTGCCCCCGTGCAGAGTCGACTTTATCGAGTGTCGATGCCAGATCCGAAACGTTGATATACGAGCGCCAGCTTTTCGGCCCGTCGTCCGCATCAGGGTCCATCGCAGGACCGAGTCCTGCCACCGCGACGCTTGCATGCGGTCCGGCAGGCCCATCCAGTCGTGCCAGACTGTACACTGTCCGTCCCTCGAAATGCTGATCCGCAAATTCCCAGTCAAACATTGCCGCATAAAATGCCTTCGCCCGGGTCCAGTCCCGAACCGACACATCGGCCCATCTGATGGTGTCGAAGTGCGCGGTCACGTATCCGATGCCGGAGCGACAATCTCAACCCAGTGCTTTACCGGGACACTGGAACGGGAACTCAGATGCATCAGGCAGCCTATATTTCCCGTGACGATGATCTGAGGATTTCCGCGCTCGAGGGCCGCGATCTTGTCTTCCAGCAGCTTTTCGGCGATTTCCGGCTGCAATAGCGAATACACACCTGCTGAACCGCAACATAAATGGGAATTTTCCACAGTTTCGAGCGTCAAACCATGATTAGCAAGGATTTGCTCCACTGAATGAGTGACTTTCTGACCGTGCTGCAGGGTACAGGGGGAGTGGAAGGCAACGTTGCTGACCTGACTGTCGAGTTTGGCTGGTGACGCATTGGTCTCGACTTCGGAAATATCGATCGTCAGCGAAGAAATTTTCTCGGCCTTGTGCGCATACTCGCGGTCGTCCGCAAGCAACTCGCCATATTCCTTGATCGTGACCCCGCAACCGCTTGCGGTCGACACGATCGCCTCCGCGCCCGCCTTTATCTGCGGCCACCAGGCGTCGATATTCCTGCGCGCATGCCGGATCAGGAAATCACGGTTGCCGAGATGCAGTCCCAGCGCACCGCAACAGCTGTCTGAAGTTCGCACTGCTGAAATTGACTGACGATCAAGATATCGTGCGGCGGCGGCATTGATGCCCGGTCGGGCAACCCGCTGGATGCATCCTTGATGAATGATCATCGTTCGGACATGATTGCGTTCGGGCCAGGCCTCCACTTTCTGTTTGGGAGGTATCTTTCGCTTCAGTTTCTCAGGCAGCGCGAAAGCGACAAGACGAGCCGACATGAGTGCGACGGACGTCAGGAATGTATTCGGAACGACAAATTGCAATCCCATATGGACTGCGCGCTGGAAAGGGCTTCTGCCCACCTTCTGCTCTACAATGTCGCGGCCGATTTCCAGCAGTTTGCTGTAGCGGACGCCGGATGGACAGGTCGTCTCGCACGAACGGCATGTCAGGCATCGATCCAGGTGCAACTGGGTGCGGGCAGTAGGCTGCGCACCCTCAACCATCTGCTTGATCAGATAGATTCGCCCCCGCGGCCCATCAAGCTCATTGCCGAGCAACTGATAGGTCGGACAGGTTGCGGTGCAGAACCCACAATGGACACATTTCCGCAAGATCGACTCGGCAACCTGACCTTGGTCGGTATTGCGGATGAAATCAGCCAGATCAGTTTTCATTGCTTATCAGTCAGGCAGTCAATTGTGACAATCGCGTCAGACATCCCGATACATGATGCCTGGATTCAGGATCCGGTGCGGATCAAATGACGACTTCAATCGGGAATGGAGTTCGGCGACTGCACCTGACAATCGGCTGAATCTCTCGCCCTGGTAGTGGGACTCGGCGCAGTATACTGTCGCGTGACCTCTCATCTGTCTTGCGAGTTCGAACATCTCGTCTGCGGTCATGTCGGTATAGACCCATCGCAAGGCTCCGCCCCAGTCAATCAGGCAATCCTCACCCAAATTCATAGCCGGCGCGGTTGCTGGAACCGATACTCGCCAAAGCATCTGATTTCGACTGAAGAACCTCAGCCTTTGCTCTTTGAGCTGCAACCAATATTCCTGCCCTTGCGCATCGTCCTGCCCACCGATCTCAGCGGTTGCCGAAGCAATTCCATTTTCGGTGCCCGAAAGTCGAACCCGCATCAACCCCGAGGAATAGCTCAAGGCGGAAATTGGAATCGGCAATCGCGCCAGATCAATCATCTTGTCCAGCGCACGCTGTTCGTCAAGCTCAAGTATCAGCGTCGTCTCGAGTTCGTGACGGGGCAGCACCCTGAGCGAGACTTCGGTCAGGACACCGAGACTTCCCATCGCGCCGACCATCAGTCTTGAGACATCGTAACCGGCAACATTCTTGATCACTTGACCGCCGAACGACATCAGTTCTCCTTTGCCTGTAATACACTTGACGCCCAGTACAAAATCCCGGGCGGAGCCGGAAAACGGTCGACGCGGCCCGGACAGCCCGCAGGCAACTGTTCCGCCCAGTGTCGCTTTATCTCCAAACCACGGCGGTTCGAATCCAAGTATCTGGCCCGACGCGGCCAGGGTGTCAGTGATTTGCCGAAGTGTTGTTCCGGCTCTGGCAGTCAGTACCAGTTCAGAAGGTTCATAGGACATGATTCCGGTGTGGCGACTGACATCCAGCAGGGATCCGACGATGGGATGCCCGAGGAAAGACTTGCTCTTAGAACCGCAAATTCGGAGAGGTTCGGAATTCCGATATGAGGTGCGGACCTGCTCAACCAGAGGGTTGATATCGTCATTGTCCGGCAATTCAGAATCGCTCCAGATTGTCAAATGGCAGATTTCCGTGATGGACATGCATGGCACCGAACTCGGCACATCGCGCCAGCGTCGGTACCGCCTTTCCGGGGTTGAGGAGGTTTTCAGGGTCCCAGGCTGCCTTGACCGCGTGGAACTGTTCAAGGACCGGATCTTCGAACTGCAAGCACATCGGGCGCAGTTTCTCGACCCCGACGCCGTGCTCACCGGTTATCGTACCGCCGACCTTGACACACAGTTCGAGAATTCGGTTACCGAGCTCCTCGGTCTTTTCCAACTCACCTTCCTGGCTGGCATCGTATAGGATCAGAGGATGCAGATTGCCATCACCGGCGTGAAACACATTGGCGACACGCAAACCGAATTGTTCGGACAGCTCGCTGATTGCGGTGAGGACGGTGCCCAACTCGCGTCGGGGAATCGTACCGTCAATACAGTAGTAGTCCGGTGAGATTCGGCCGACTGCCGGAAAAGCCGCCTTGCGGCCTGACCAGAATCGCTGTCGCGTCTCCTCGTCGGCGGCGACTTGCGTGTCGGTCGCTCCATGTTCGGCCATAATCCGCTCAACCTTGGAGATCTGGGCGTCAACCTCTTCTTGCGTACCGTCCAGCTCGCACAGCAAGATGGCGGCTGCGTCGACCGGATACCCGGCATGGACAAAATCCTCAACGGCGGTGATTGCATAACTGTCCATCATTTCAAGTCCGGCCGGCAGGATGCCGCCGCCAATGATTGCTGCGACTGCGTTACCCGCCTGATCCACCTCATCGAACGCGGCCATGACAACCTGAGCGACCGGCGGAATCGGAAGCAGCTTCACCACAACCTCAACAACGACTCCCAGCATGCCCTCAGAACCGGTCATCAAGGCGAGCAGATCGTACCCGGGGGAATCAAGCGCCTCACTGCCGACCTCGATCAATTCGCCATTGACAGTGACAACCTTCAACTGCAGGATATTGTGTACGGTCAACCCATATTTGAGACAGTGAACACCGCCTGAATTTTCCGCAACGTTGCCGCCGATGGAGCAGGCAATCTGTGACGAGGGATCAGGCGCATAGTACAGTCCCAAATGCCGGACTGCTTCTGAAATCGCCAGATTGCGGACTCCGGGCTGAACCCGGGCGGTGCGGGCGGCTTCATTGACTTCAAGAATCTGGTCCATGCGCGTCAGACTCAACAGGACACCATCTGAAATCGGCAATGCCCCACCCGAAAGTCCGGTCCCTGCTCCACGGGTGACTACCGGGGTTGAATGCAAGGCGCATTGATTCATGACCTGCTGCACCTCGTCAACAGTGGACGGAAGTACCACCATGAGAGGCAGTTCGCGGTAAGCTGTCAGGCCATCGCATTCAAACGGCCGCAAGGCTTCCTCGTCGGTGATGACAGCGTCGGTACCGACGATTGCGCGAAGTATTCCAGCAAGCTCGGGGTTTCGTGATTTTTCGTAAGCCTGTAAGTTCACTTTCCGCTCAAAACCGCACGATGCCTATGGATCGGTATTATAGACGCAACCTGCATTATCATATTCCAAACTGGATTTCGAGAACGTTTCGATGCAAAGACGATATTCCCTGTCAGACCACCTGATCGGTCATGCGGACAACATGCTTCGTACCCTGTTCGCGCCGCCGAGCGCTGCCCGCCCCTCCCCTGCGACGGACGTTGAAAATCAAGGTCTTGAGACCTGGGAGCAGGATGAAGCCCGACGTCTGATGCGGGTGAATCATACCGGTGAGGTATGTGCGCAGGCACTGTATCAAGGGCAGTCACTGACGGCCCGAAATCCGGCACTGCGCGAAACATTTCGCAAAGCGGCCGAAGAGGAGAACGATCATCTCGCGTGGTGCGAGGACCGAATCAGGTCGCTGGACGGTCGAACCAGCCGTCTCAATCCGCTGTTCTATGTTGGATCATACGCAATCGGTGCGATGGCCGGCGTGCTGGGAGACCGGGCCAGCGCCGCGTTCCTGGCAGAAACCGAATACCAGGTTGCAGACCATCTCAACCGGCATCTTCAGAAACTGCCGGCTGCTGATCGAAAAAGTCACAGCGTCATCAGGCAGATGACCGAGGATGAGCTTGAACACGCAAAGACTGCCGAACAAGTCGGTGACCTGCAACTGTCAGAACCCGCGAAAGGGATGATGCGACTGATGTCACGGGTGATGACCGGTACCAGTTACTTGGTCTGACCCAACTGGAAAATTCAACCGGCGGGCAACACGATAACTTCCGATTCTTGGCGGCGGTTGGAGGAATAAAGAAATATCCGGTTGAACCGCGTAATGCATGCAGTTTACATCAAGCATCTCGGATATCGCCGCGTTGGCCGATTCCATAGTCCAGATAATACAGCCAGGAAACTCGATTTTTTCAAGACCCGGCTCTTGGCGCAGACATCAGCAGAATCACTCATCTTGGCCATACTGTTCCAACATCTGACCACTCTCAGATTGGACTATGGCCAACCGGTACACGTTGGGGATATTCAATTGACAATTGTTGACGAATCGACTGATGGATATTCCGACCTCCGTGCATAATCTGCCGATTCTCCGCCCACTAAACAATTTTCCTGAAGTTGGATTTCATCCACTTGGGATATACCTGTCAGAACATTTGTGTACCACGCCCAACGATCCCGAATCGTCCATCCAAATCAAATACTATAGGAATCGAATCCATCGCTCAAAACTTTCCTGGCTTGTATGGCTGGCCGCAAACACCTCGGCAGCATTGCGACTTTTGATCTCCAAATTACCAGATGTGCCTGCGCAACCGTCGTCTTCGAACGCAGCGATTGACTTGTTTAACTCCAAGCCGAATCCAAATGCGTTGATTGAGCCAAGGTTAAAAAGTGCTGTCAGGCGCTCGAGAGATGGAATTTTGTCGTCATTGACGTCTAACGGGACGGACTTTCTGAAATTCCTAAACGGCAAGTCAGCTTGCGCTTTTTCACAAGCCGGCCCATTCATCATATTGACATAAGCAACTCATCGAATCCCAACAAAATCCTTTAATCACTCGGCAGGCATATCGTGCATTGCACCATCCGCTCCCAGAAAACTCGCACCTGATTCACTGTAGAATCGATCTTGGCCGCTGGACTCCAGATGCGCCAGCATCCTGGGAACCGGCCGGCGTTCAGAGCGCAATCTATCCGCTACATCTTTCGGTCCAAGTTCATCCAGCAGCTCGAATGGACCCTTCTTCCAATTGAATCCCCAGCGCATCGCCCGATCAATATTCACGATATCATCGGAAATCTCCGTAACCAGATCAGCGGCATAACACAGCGTCTTGGACATAAGGCTCCAGACGAAATTCCCTTCGTCGGACATTTCAAAAGCCAAAGTGCGAGCATCCTGATCGCACGAGGAGCCTATCGCATCAACCCAACTGCCTGAAGCAGGTTGGAACATCTGTTTGGTGCGACTGCCGTCCTCATTTTTGAGCATTCGATAAAATCCGCCACCGGTCTTTCGCCCGAGCTGTCCGGAATCCAGCATGGCTTGCTCGACAGCAGGCAACATCAGATAGGATCTGCCTGCGTCCTCAGACGACAAGTTTCTGTCGAGATTGTCGGCGACCAGATCCATCACATCCAATCCCACAAGATCAATCAATCCATAAAGGCCGGTGGATGGGGTCTTAAAACCAGCACTCATCAGGGCATCAATCCTTTCAATCGAAATTCCCTTATTCTGAGCATCGCCGCCCTTGTGAAGACCTGCCAGCATCCAGAAACAACCGATCCGGTTGCCGATAAAGTTCACGGTATCCTTTGCGTAGACGACGCCCTTGCCCAGTCGGTCCCTGGCGAAGGTTGCCAGGCTGGTGATGACTTCGGGGTCTGTCTCCTCACCGGGCACGACTTCCAGCAGTCTCATGACTTTGACAGGATTGAAAAAATGTGTGACAGCAACATCCTTTCTGAATTGCTCGGGCATGCCGTCGCTTATCGATCGAAGTGGAATGCCGGACGTGTTGGTGGTGACGATCGAACCCGGTTTTCGTACCGCTTCCAATTTGGAGAACATACCGCGCTTCGTCTCAAGGTCCTCCACGATCGCCTCGCATATCCAATCGGCATTTGATGCAAGATCAAGGGAGTTTTCAAAACTACCGACCGTGATCAGGTCGGCACTACCGGGATCGTCCAGCATAGGCGCACGGCCGGCCAGCATATTGTCCTTGCCGCGCTGTGCCAGCTCATCGGACACGTCCAACAGCACAGTTTCACAACCCGCCTGTGCACAAGCGGCAGCGATTCCGGCACCCATTGTACCCGCGCCCAACACCGCTACTGTCTGAATACTACGTTTACTCACTATTCACCTCAAAAAATCTAGAAATTGTTGTAACTCATGCAAATCAATGAGCCGCCGGAACAGCTCTTCTGATCGGATCCTCATTGATCGGAAGGTGCAGTACCGCGGCCATGATACCGAGTGCTGCGCAAACCCACCAGACGACCTCGTAGGACTGGGTGGTGTCAAAGAGCAACCCGCCCATCCAGACACCGAGAAAACTTCCAAGCTGATGGCTCAGAAAAACAAAACCGAACAAGGTGCCCAGATATCGGGGACCGAAAATCTGACCTACAATGCCTGAAGTCAGCGGAATCGTCGCAAGCCAGAGAATTCCCATGGCACTGGCAAAAATCAAGGCACTGGCGACCGAAGGCGGCATCAGCACGAAAATTGCGATTGCAACCGCCCGACCAAAATAGATGATACTCAGGATGTTTTTCTTCAGGTACCTGTTTCCCATATATCCGGCGAGCAACGTTCCCACAAGATTGAACAGGCCGACGAGCGAAAGCGCCCACGCACCCACACTGCTCGACAGGCCGATATCCGTCAGATAGGCCGGCAGATGGACGCCAATGAATGTCACCTGAAATCCGCAGACAAAGAAACCGGCAGTCAGATAAACATATCCCGAGTGCTTGGCCGCTTCAGACAGTGCTTCTGTCAGGCTCTGCTCCGGACCCGATACCGTCTGCTTTCCTTTCAGCATCAACGCAAATGGAATGACAATTGCCATCAGGCATGCCAATACAAGAATGGTACTCGACCACCCGAGTTGAAGAACGAGCGAGTTTGCGACCGGCACCAGCACGAATTGTCCGAGGGAGCCGGCTGCAGACCCGATTCCCAGTGCCATTGAACGTTTGTGTTCCGGTACGGCCCTGGCAATGACCGCAAGAATGACTGCAAAACTCGTTCCAGAAAGCCCCAGTCCAATCAGGATGCCATTTGCAATATAGAAGCCAAGCGGCGATGAGGCGACCATCATCAGCAAAAGACCGATGATGTAGCAAATGCCGCCAAGCAATATGACCCGCCCTGAGCCATACCGATCCGCTATGGCTCCGAACAGCGGTTGCGAAAAGCCCCAGAAGATGTTCTGGATTGCGGCGGCAAACGCAAAAATGCTTCGTCCCCATTCATACTGTTCGGTAATCGGTACCAGAAACACTCCCATGGTGGAGCGTGTACCGAACCCGAGAAAAATCACCAGGCAGCCGCAGGTGACAATGATGATCGGATGAAACCAGTTGAATCCGGGTCGAAGCGACTCAGTCGACATTTGCAGGTTGTCCTTAGCTGAATTGTTGTTAATCTGAGGTCGCGACTGTCTGTCGCGTTGTCTCACGCATGTGACAGAATGTCGCCAATCTGGAAGATATGCGGATTATATTCAACGATACAAAGCCCGTCAGAATATGTGGTGGGTGTTGCGCAGCTGGCGTCCCCGATGATTGCGACCGAAGACCTTCAGTCAGTTCGCCGGCATCCATTCATTCCAGAAACGCCAATACGGGCCAGGAAACACCGACGGCATGCGTCGAATCCATATCAGCAGGCGCAGTCATCATCGGCTTACCCTGCCACATTGGACGGATGAGTTGGTCTGAAAGCAGAAGGTCGAAACAGTATAAATTCCGTTATAACAGGCAGTTATAATTGAATTAATGCGTCGCTGAAAAGTTCGCTTTTGGCTTGGTTCCGAGACTTTCGCCGATGCCCGATTGCTGAGCAAAAGCCTGTATGCCGACACGCCTGGCAAGGACACGCCAACCTGATAACTGGCGGCAGTGTCTCAGGTCGGGTAAGGCACAGGCGGTTTCGGCGGATGATTGCAAGCAGGCAAAAACCGATCACAGGCAGCGAATCGGGGATGTCAGAGGCGATTGCCAGGCCGAGGTTCTGCATGCGAAGTCAGGTCTCAATCGCAACGTACTGAAAATCGGTTGGTACGCCGTGCTGTCTAGAAAATAACACTGCTTGATCTTGTCATGTTCGATTACAGAATTCCCAAGTTTTCCAATGTCATCCACGCCGTGGACCTGCATGCCTGTGGCGAGCCCGGCCGGGTCATTGTCGGAGGTCTCCCGGATGTGCCCGGCAAGACGATGTACGAGAAGATGTGCCACCTTGAACGGAATGGTGACGACTTGCGCAAGCGGATGCTGCGTGAACCTCGAGGCTATCCTGCGGCCAACTGCAACATCGTATTTCCGTCACAGAACCCGCAAGCGGACGCAGGATTCGTAATTCTGGAACAGGTCGAGTATCCGTTGATGTCGGGCTCGAACATAATCTGTGTAGCCACCGCACTCATCGAGACAGGTATGGTTGAGGTCACGGAACCTGAGACCATACTGACATTGGAGGCACCTGCCGGATTGGTCGAGGTCACTGCTGAGGTGGTCGATGGAAAGGCCAAAGGCATCACTTTCGAAAATGTACCGGCATTTGCCGTTCATCTGGACCAGACCATTGATGTACCGGAACTTGGCAAGGTCACGGTTGACGTCGCCTGGGGCGGTATGTTCTATGTCATAGCGGACGCTGAACGGCTGCAGATCGCGTTGCTTCCAGACCGGGCCGGTGAAATTACCCGTGCCGGAGAGATGATCAAGGCCGCAGCACGGGAACAGTTGCCGTGTGTACACCCGGAAAACCCTGATGTGTCCGGAGTCACAATCTGTGTGATGACAGGCACTCCCACAGCAGTCGATGCGACTGCGAAAAATGCTGTGGTTGTCTCATCCGGTCAACTCGATTGGCAACGGCCGACAACATGGACTGGCATTGTGGACCGCTCGCCATGCGGGACCGGAACCTGTGCCCGCATGGCCGCACTGTATGCAAAAGGTGAGCTGGGGTTAAACCAGGATTATCACCATGAGGGAATTCTGGGAACAATCTTCACCGGTCGACTGATTCGCGAAACTCGAATTGGCGACCTGACTGCAGTGGTTCCGACCATCCGCGGGCAGGCCTGGATCACTTCAATCGCTGAATACGTAGTGGACCCCGACGACCCATTCCCGAACGGGTTTACCGTTGGCGATATATGGGGCGGCGCTATCGATGAGCCGCAGGCTCACTGATTCTGGAGCGGATGACAGGCTAACGCCGGTTGTGCCGGCTTGGATGCTGACTGTCCTGTTGGCCTGAAACCCTGAATTCGGTCGATCCTTTCCGGTCAGGAACAACAGTCTGCAGTCGCTTTCAGATCGGGTTCGTACGTTTTGCTGTGTGTGCCTTCAGCGCAGCATTGTTCCTGTCCTGCATCAATCTTGCGTGAATATACGTTCGCATCCCCCATGGAATGATACGCTTCCCAAGCTATTCCAGCAGGGTCTTTCAACCATGACTTTGCGGAATGGGAATAACAGCAGACAACTTCGCCTTCGTCAAACAAAGTCACATTCGCCTGTTTCAGATTCTTGCGCAAATCGTCCAGCTCGACTTCTTCGTCGACCTGGATGCCGAGGTGATCCACACCCGATCGGTCCACCCGCGTTGAGATGGCGAAATTCACTCTTGGGTCATCAAGAAGCCACTTGGCATAGTCATGGTGAACCTTGGTTGGCTTCTCACCGAACAGTTGGCTGTAGAAGCTGATGCTTCGTTCTAGATCGTCAACGCCAATATGAATATGAAACCGCTTCATTTTTGCCTATTCTCCTGAATGTCGGGTTAGTGGGAAATCTGCATGACTGACCGAACATCAGTCAATTCGACGTCGCATTATATTGTCAGATGTGATTTAATCGAACATGCTGACAAATGCCATAAGTGTGGTCAGAATCAAAAATCACAACCGTGGGCAACCAAAAATAGTACACCTTCGATCATCTCACAGTGTTCAGCGATGTCGGTCGGTATCCGTACAGCAATACCACCACACTTACTGATGTACTGTATTAAATTTATAAATTGCATCCACCGATCATGGCGCCAAAATTTTTCTAACGCGATTTTTGGGGGGATTTACATTTTCATATGAGATTTTTTTGGAATATGCTTACTTACTTGGTTGACTGGAGGGTGGCGATGGTTCCAGTAAATAAACAATGTAAGCGCGAATTCTGGTTGGCAGATCAGTTGAATTTAACGAATATTTCGTGATCCTTCAACCTTTTTGCGGTTTGAGTGCCGTACCTTGAGCATGAACACACCCAAGAGATTCCGAAACTGGAGTAACGAGGTGAGTTATGGTTAAAGGTGCTAACGATCTTGTTGAAACGCAGCTCAATGATTTGATTAAAAACATTGAACGCGCCACATCTGGTGACTATTTGTCATATTCTGGTCCAATTGCGTTTGGGGCTGACGATGCAATTCGAGAGGCTGTGGAAACGCTTAGGAATCGCTCGAAAAGACGCGGTAGAAAGCTATTGATCATTCTGGAAACTCAAGGAGGATTCGCAGAAGTAGCAAGGCGTATCTCTGACACGATAAGAAATCACTATAAAGTAGTGGATTTTTTGATTCCAAGCCATGCAATGTCCGCTGGAACAATTTTGGCTATGTCTGGTGACGCAATCCACATGGACTACTATTCTGTGCTTGGCCCCATTGATCCACAGGTGGAGAGCCAAGATGGGAACAAACTAATCCCCGCGATGGGTTACTTGATCAAATATGAAGAGCTTTTAAGAAAGGCAAACGCTGGAAATGCAGGAGCAGCTGAACTTTCTATTCTTTTGAATTTTGATCAAGGAGAATTGTATTCCTACGAACAGGCCCGCGATCTCTCCCTGTCGCTATTAGAAGAATGGCTGGTTAAGTATAAGTTCAAGACTTGGAAAATTACAGCCAAAAAGGGAAAAAAGGTCACTCTGTCAATGAAAAAGGAGCGCGCACGTGAAATCGCTACAAAACTAAATGATGCTAGACGATGGAATTCCCATGGAATCGGCATTAACATGGAGCGTCTTAGAAAGGATTTGAATTTAAAGATTGACGATTTTGGAGAATTTGACGAACTTAACGATTCCATAAAGTCATACCACAAGTTATTGAACGACTATATGCACAAAAGATCACATAGAGCTATTGTGCACACTCGTAAGACTTATGAACAGTTACTGTAAAGAGAATGAAATGAATAAACTATCAATTGACGAGCTCCTCCAAAAGAACCCAGACGTAAAAGAGATTTTCGAGGAAAATGCAAGAAAACTTGTAGATTCCCAGGTAACAATTCGCAAGGGGACAAAATATGGGTTGGCTCTTCCTTATGAGGGGAGACAGCCGCTACAAGAAGACCAAACTGACAAAAATCCACCTAATGCTGCGTCATACCAGCGTTATTAGATTGAATGTATTCTTGATCCATCGTGGAACCTAAAACCTAAGCCAACCGAAATCGTTTTTGGACTGTAGGTAGCAGCAAAAAATAGGAATACAGGTTCAAAAACTGCTTGCACGACCATACCATCGCTAAAACTCCAAATTGATCGCTCTTTCGATCAACAGACGGCGACTCTTCAGACAACTGCCTTGACCCGCTAATCCGAGAAAAAGTGTGAGCGTTTGCGAATGCTATACCGAGTGCCGTCACAATAAATTTCAGAACACAATCTCCCAAAATTTCTTGACCTGCGTTTCGGAAAAGTAAAACAGTCGCGACTAACCTATGCGAAATCCAACTCACAACACGGTGCGGAATGCTCCTCCCATAGTCGGACGAAATCTTTGTTTATTTGTCACAAACTACAGTTAACTCCGGAATATAGGCTTTCAAAGCCTTGATATAAGTTGATTGTCGTTCGGGAGCGGCGGGGTTCTCAGGCGTCGATTTCACCCGAGCTGTACAGAAAACAACTGAAACAACGTTGGGATGGGGTTGGAGGATATTCTCACAGAGCAGTTTCGGGTCCAACCACTTATACCTCGTATACCTGATCGCCCCGTAGTACAAATTGAATCCATCAATATCGATTGCAGTGCGCATGTTCCAATCTGCAAAAGCAAAGGGTCTAAAGAATTGCTTCTCGAGACCCTGCGGCTCGCCGGCAACACGACGAGGGTTGTAGCACAGATTATAGTAATCACTGAATTATTCTCGCAAGTTTTCTTGCAACCCTGAAATCTCTTTAGACAAGTCAAAAACAAGAAAAGCCCTGCCGGTAT